>DPKV01000012.1 GCA_003542325.1 Anaerolineaceae bacterium | reverse complement strand
TGGTGCAGCTCTCCCTGGATTTTATCGACCGGCTTCAAATCTGGAAGCTGGCCTCCGAGCGTAATAATGGGCTGATGGCGATGTTGAAATACCTCAAACAGCAGGCAGCGCAGGCGTTGGAAGGTAAGATGACGCAATCCTTCGGGGCTGGCGGTGACCATGCCTGATCTCAGTTATCGGATGCTACAGATTGCCGGTGTACCGGCCGGTTTGCTGGGTCTGGATGAGTTGTTTGAAGCCTTATTTGAAGAAAACCAGCCGCCCGACGCTCCAGAAACGCTTCAACTGCTTATCAAAGGCGTTCGGAAGCATAATTTCATCCCCAAACCCGCAATGGATGATTATGGAAAAGTGCTGGTCCGGGAGTATCGTCATTACTTCAACGATCGATCATCCGGCGGCTCAGGGGCCGGGCGGGATTACGGGCAGTGGGATGGGTACCCCAGAGAGCAGATCCCCTGGTTCCCCACCGTTTCGCTTGAATTATGCACCGGCTGCGGGAAATGTCTTGAAGTCTGCCCGAAGGATGTTTTTGAGGCGACCAAAGATGGAAAGGTTGAAGTGGTTGAACCTTTCCTGTGCATCGTGGGCTGCTGCATGTGCAAGAGCGCCTGTGACCCCCATGCCATCCTGATGCCGGAACGCAGCATGCTGGACCAATACCGGCATGGCCAGCGGCACGCCACCTGAGAGAAGTTGTTTATTTTCCGGTTTTTTGAGTTACCGTGAGTCATTTATTAGTGAATGATGTAAATGCCGACAAAAAAAGGTTATCCATGAACTGATGGGATAACCTTATTATTTATATTCAAGAGGAAATACTTCAGGCTTGTTCCGTTTCAGCTTGAGCGGGTTGAGGCCAAAAACCTTTACGATTCAGGTATTTTCCCAAGGCGACCAACCCAAGCATGATGGGAACTTCCCAAAATAGTCCCATTGTGGTTCCGAGGGCTGCTTGAGAACCGACACCATAGAGACTTACGGCGGTGGCGATGGCAATTTCAAAATGGCTGGAAGAGCCAATCAATACGGTTGTGATTGCTTCCCGATACTGGAGTTTGAATAGCCGCGTCATCAGCAGGTTGTACCCTACAACGATCACAAAGCCTAAAAGCAGGGGGATCGATACCAGGATCAACGAATCGAAGTGTTGTAATAACACCTGGCCGTTCAAAGAGAACAGAACAACCAAAGTCGTCAGAAGCGCCAGGGTCGAGATTTTTCCTACTATTGGGCGGTAGGTGTTTGAAAACCAATCTGATCTCTTCCATTTGACCAGGAAATGTTTGCTGAGGATACCCAATACAAGGGGGACGCCGATAAAGACCAGGGCGGAAATTAATAACAAAACGCGATCTATTGGGATGCCTTGAAGTCCTGTCAGCAGGGAAACAACGGGGACGTATAGGAACATGATGGAGATAGTATTAATACTGGTATTGATCACATTTTGTTCCTGATTGCCGTTTGCCAATCTTCCCCAGACTAAAACCATTGCAGTACACGGGCTTGAACCCAATAAAATGACAGCCACCAGCAGTTGAGGGTTGTCTTTAAGGAAAAGGGTTGCCAGCCATGCAGCGATTAGCGGTGCGACAATCCAATTCGAAATCATGGTAAGTAGGATTGGTTTGGGATGCTTTCCGATCTTCTTTATCTCGGAAAATTGAATATTGAGCATTGCCGGGTACATCATCAAGAACAAACAGATTCCAATTGGAATGGAGATCCCGTGAATTTGCCAACTATCAATGGTCTGGCTGATCACAGGGAAAAATATGGACAGTAAAATTCCGAGCGCCATGCAAAGGGCCACCCATAGCGCAAGATATTTTTCAAATACATTTATCGGCTTCGTTTCTGACATTCAGTACCTCACATAAAATAATTTTGAAAATAAAATTTTTATATCCATACTCGTTCAAATGATGAACGAAGCTGGATTTGTTTATGATTTACGGGGCCCACATTCACTTTTATTGGGTTGGATGCGACCTTCATCAAAGAAAGCATTGAAAAGAGTATTGACTTCTTTCATGACATCAATATCGATTGAGTAATGGATCCAGCGCGCATCATCTTTATCCCGTTCCGCCTTGACGATGCCAGACTCATTGAGAACAGACATATGGTGAGAAATCAGGTTTGGTGAAAGCGACAACGATTCTCCTAACTCGCAATTACAGCAGATTCCTTCAATGATTTGATTCAGCAGCAGGAGCCGATTTGGCTCCCCAAGGATTTTGAGCCAGTTTGCGAGAGAAGGATTGATTTTTTGTTCCATTATGCCTGATTTCTACTGGAAATTAAAGAATCTAGTAATACGTCTCTGCTGAGCCACTTTATTCTGGATGCAAATAATAGTTCAATGATGGTTGAATTATATGGCTTGTCGTAATCCTGTCAAGGCCGCGCATGATTAAACATTGAAAAAAATAGACATTTGCTGAAGAAAAATCCTGACATAGAGGAAAAATACTTGCAATTCTCCTATGAAATAAACTATAACAGTTAGTAACGAAGGGAGACGATATGATTCAAGTTGAACCATATTGGCATGACCAAATTCACAGTGTGATGCCTGATCTTGAGATTAAGAAAATTATCCTTCACCGGGAAGGTATTGTGAATGATGTCCTGATCGTCAACGATCAATGGGTGATCCGCTTCACAAAAACGGATTGGGGCAAAGAGTTATTGGCGATGGAAGACCGGTTGATGCGTTTTATTCATCCCCTGGTTTCTCTGAAAGTACCGTTCCCGGAGACCAGGCAGGAGGGCGTTCTGGTCTATCCCTTGCTTGAGGGCGGGACTTTTTTACGGCCATATTGGGCGAACGCGTCCGAGGCCAAACAAGCGGAACTGGCGGAGCAACTGGGTCGGTTCCTGTGGAGTCTGCACACCGCACCGACGGCTGATCTGGACTGGGAGATTCCGGGGACAATGGCGCCGGTTTCCAGGGAGACCTGGTTGGACATCCATGAGCGGGTCGATGAAAAAATTGAACCTTTGCTGATCCCCCATCAAAAGGTTTGGATGGAGGACCTGTTCGCCGAAGCTTTGGGTCAACCGGACTTCTTTGAATTTGAACCGGCGTTGATCCATGGCGACCTGGCCCCCTACCATTTGCTCTACCTTCCGGAAAAAGGCCTCCTGAATGGGGTCATTGATTTTGGTGTGGCGGGGATGGGCGACCCGGCTACCGATCTGGGCAGCCTGATCAACTATTACGGTGAGTCGTTAATCCAAAAGATCAGGCCTTTTTATCCGGAATATGATGTCCTTCTGCCGAGGGCAAGGTTCTATGCCCAGGCCCTTGAATTGCAGTGGGTCCTGCTGGGTGTGGAGTCCGGCGAGCAATACTGGTTCACAGCCCATTTA
>DPKV01000106.1 GCA_003542325.1 Anaerolineaceae bacterium | reverse complement strand
TTTTTGCGCCAGCTGATCGAAACCGAAAAACTAAAACCCGTCATTGAAAAAATCTATCCCCTCAATGCAATCGCGGCCGCCCATCGTCATGTCCAAAATGGACATACACAAGGAAAAATCGTTATTGAAGTCCAAACAGGATAGTCTTTTCTCCGTAGTTATGCGGCACTTCCTTCTTCTCCCAACCCACCGTTAGGCCTGTGCCTCCTGCCCTTTTTAGTGTTCCCTTCCTGTTATTCTACATCAGTATATGAAAACTCCTCATCTATCATCCATGGACTGAGCATTCGTTCATTGTTAACCTTATAAATTCACCGGCCTGTATTTCCACTTTTCACAATTGTGTTCTTATTGTGAACATTGAAAGTCGTGTCGGATGTATAATTTTGGAACAGAAAAAAATGATTCCCCTACAAATGGATGTTACCCCCTATACCATCAATGCAGTTTCCCTGGTGATCATCGGATTGGCCAGCACCATCTATTTACTGCGCCTCAAGGAAAAATTGGTGACCACCTGGTGTATGATCATCGGGCTGGTCAGTTTTACCGCCAGTATGGTCACAATGTTTCTAACTGGCATTGTTTTGTGGGGCAGCGCGTTTAGCCCATTGACGGAAGCCTTCTCGGTAGTTGGTATGGCCGCCATGATCGAATTCGCCTACCGCTACCCGCAGAACGCCACCTCGGTTGGATCTCGTCTGGTACGGGCGTTGACATTGGCGGCCAGCCTTGGGGCGCTGGCCTTAGGCTTTGGATATACCGTTCGCTGCCTGGCGTTGCATACTTTCATCCCGAAACTGCCATTGGCTTATGGCTACCTCAACCCGGCCACGTTCCTTCTGGCATTAGGAGTCAGCATTTTTCGGACGATCGCAATCCAGAGTGGGAGGGCTCCTGGCTGGCTTGGAGCTTTGAAGGCTTTCTTCAGGCCGCAGGAACGACCCGCGCGCTTGCTGCGTAATTTTTCGTTGGCGTTATCAATCGGTCTAGTCCAGGGTGTCGTGTCCGCAGTGGGACTGCCAGGCATCTTTCCCGCGTCGCTTGGTCTGATTCTGATTAATCTTTCCCTGCTCCTCATGCTGGCGGCGGTTGTTTACGCTTCCTTTGATTTCACACCTCAACAACCAAGCCTGGTGGTGCGTCTGGCCGGGCTAACGCTGGTGACCTTGCAGGCCGTTTTGGGCATGGTTGCTCTCTACAATAGCAATCTGACACAGAGGTGGATCGTAGATCGAAATGCATCCATCTTGGAAAATACGCGTGAAGCTTTGCTTGCCGGCCATATGGAAAATGTACCATGGGAGGTGATCTATATTTTTAGTTGGCCTCTGGATAGCCCAAATGGAACTACTGCCCAAGAGGGGCATCTGGTCACTGCACGATCGATTGGTTTCGATTCGCAGCCTCTCCTCCGCGAGGACACTGCCGCACAGGTCCCTCAGGTCTGGGGATATTTTCTCGAAGGTAGCCTGATTAGGGAAGCATCTGTGCACGCGCAGCAGATCCGCATGCGCTATGGCGATAACCCCACCGGCACCTTTTACCAATATGTCGGGTTCGTGTTAGATTTGGATGCCGTGCGTTACGAAGTGGGTTTCAGCCTGGCGGAATTAAGCAGCATCACCCAGAGTCAAAACACTGGAATGATCTGGGGTGTATTGTGTAGTGCCTTGTTTATCCTCTTTGTTTTTCCGCTGTTCTTCCGTTCGAATCTCATCCGTCCGCTGGACCGCTTGTTGAATGGTGTCCGCCAGGCGGACGAAGGCAACCTGGAAACCCGGGTAACGGTGACCCACAATGACGAAGTGGGATACTTAACAACGGCTTTTAATAAAATGATTTCATCACTCAGGCAGGAACTGGACGGTAGACAAGAGGCCGAAGCGCAGTTACGCCAGCTTAACCTTACACTCGAAGAACGGGTATCCAACCGCACCCGTGAATTAGAAGCTTTGTATGATGTGACTGCGGCGAGTAGCCAGGCCAGGGATACCCAGACACTCTTAACCATCCTTTTGGATCGCAGTTTGCGTGCGCTACGGGGTCAGTCCGGGTTCATCCTCTTGTTTGATGAGCCGGTTGCAGGTTCAAAGCAAAGCGAAGTAGGGGTTAAGCTGGCTGCCAGCCACAACCTGCCGTCGAATTGGTTGTCTTATTTTCAAACGATGCATATTGAAGATAGTTGGATCTCTTCTGTCATTGATAACCCTGAACCGCTATTAATTTCAGACACCTGGCAGGATGTTCGTATTCCCCCATTTATGTGCCAGGAAGATCCCCTGGTACTCATTCTCGCTCCCTTACACGCTGGTTCACAGGCCCTGGGTATCTTGGGAATGGCTCGGCCAAAGCAGCAGCATTTCGATTTGGATGAGGTTGCTTTGTTGGTTTCTATCGTTAATCAGGTGGGTGTAGCTGTCCACACCGATTACCTGCGTCAGCGTGCGCAGCAAGCTACTGTTTTGGAAGAGCGTCAGCGTCTGGCTCGCGATTTGCACGACTCCGTTACTCAGTCTCTGTATGGGTTGGTAACCATGACAGAAGTTGGTTTGATGCAGGTGGAAAACAAAACTTTGGCTTCTCCGCAAGATACGTATCGAAAAATTGGGCAAACTACTCGTCAGGCCATCCGCGAAATGCGCCTTTTTATCCATCAACTTCGTCTTCCGGAGCTGGAAAAAGAAGGGCTGGTCAACGCATTGGATCTACGCTTGGCCG
>DPKV01000138.1 GCA_003542325.1 Anaerolineaceae bacterium | reverse complement strand
GTAACATTTTAGATGAACCAACGCGAACCCTACTGTCAAGGAAGGCTGTCATGGTAAAATGGAGTGATTATTTATAGAAAGGACCTTTATCCCATGAGTCAGGAATCACTCCAAGCCAAAGCCATTAACACCATAAAATTTTTAGCTGTTGATGGTGTTCAAACTGCAAATTCAGGTCATCCTGGCCTGCCCTTGGGGACATCAGGTATAGCCTATGCCCTCTGGATGAAATTGCTTCGTTATAATCCCAGGAATCCGAAGTGGTTCAACCGTGACCGGTTTGTTTTGTCCGGTGGTCATGGTTCCATGTTGATTTATAGCATGCTGCATTTAACCGGATACGATGTGTCTCTTGAAGACCTGCAATCCTTCCGGCAATGGGGCAGTAAAACACCCGGGCATCCTGAATATGGCGAGACTCCCGGTGTGGAGGTCACAACCGGTCCATTGGGGCAGGGTTTGGCAAATGGTGTGGGGATGGCGATTGCTGAAGCTCACCTGGCGGCTGAATTCAACCGCCCTGGTCATGAGATCATTGACCATTACACCTACGCCATTGTGACCGATGGAGATTTGATGGAGGGCGTCGCTTCAGAAGCCGCATCCCTGGCTGGGCATTTAAAACTTGGCAAATTGATCTATTTCTATGATGACAACCGCATTTCTATTGACGGTTCAACCGATCTGGCGTTCACCGAAGACCGGGGCGCACGGTTTGAAGCCTATGGCTGGCATGTCAGCCGCGTCGCTGATCCCTTTGATGTGGAAGGAATGCTGGCCGCAGTGGAAGCTGCAAAGGCAGATCCACGACCTTCCGTCATCATCGTTCATACGACGATTGGTGACGGCCTCCCACATGTTCAGGGAACAGAAGAGGCGCATGGGACTCCTCCCGGTTGGGAGGAAATTGGCCTGGCAAAGGAAGCCGTCGGATGGCCCACGGAACCCCATTTTTATATCCCTGAAGAGGTTCTGGCGCATTTCCATTCGAAAGTAGACGAAGGATTTGAACTTGAAGCTGCCTGGCAGGCAAAGTTCAATGCTTATCAAGAAGCTTATCCCGACATGGCTGCCGAACTTGAACGACGCATCGAAGGCAAGCTGCCGGAAGACTGGTTGGACGCTGTCCCTGTTTTTCCGGCTGATCCGAAAGGCATGGCCTCAAGAGCGTCTTCAGGCAAGGTCATCAACGCGCTCGCAGCCAAACTCCCTGAATTAATGGGCGGTTCCGCTGACCTGGCGCCATCCAATAAGACCTGGATTTCAAAAGAACCCGCTTTCTCACCGGAAACCCCTGAAGGACGCAATATGCACTTTGGGGTTCGGGAACATGGCATGGGCGCAATCGTGAACGGAATGGCCGTTCACGGCGGCTTGATCCCTTATGGTGGAACATTCCTCGTATTTTCAGATTACATGCGGGGCGCATTGCGTATCTCTGCGCTTTCCGGTTACCATTCCATCTGGGTCTTTACTCATGATTCCATCGGTGTGGGCGAAGATGGCCCCACACACCAACCGGTTGAACATGTGGCCAGCCTGCGGATCATTCCCAAAATGGTAACGATTCGACCCTGCGACGCGAACGAGACAGCGCAGGCCTGGCGATTCGCCATTGAGCATGATGGTCCGACCGCTCTGATCCTTTCACGGCAGAACCTGCCGACGATCGACCGGGAAATCTTTGCCAATGCAGAGGGTCTGCTCAAAGGCGCTTATACTCTCGCAGATATCGGTGATGAGGATCCTGAACTGATCCTGATGGCATCCGGTTCCGAGGTGGATTTAGTCCTCCAGGCAGCAACCCGGCTGGCTGCGGAGAGCGTCAATGTCCGCGTGGTTTCCTTCCCAAGCTGGGAGTTGTTCAAAGCGCAGCCGCAGGCATACCGCGACCAGGTCCTGCCACCCGGAATTAAGGCTCGTTTGGCTGTGGAAGCCGGCGTTTCCTTTGGCTGGGAAACCTGGGTTGGTGAACATGGCAAGGTAATTGGGATTGACACTTTCGGCGCTTCTGCTCCCGGTGAGCTGGTCATGGAAAAGTATGGCTTCCGTGTTTCAAATGTGATGAACGCCGCGCTTGACCTGCTTCAATCGGTTAGACTTTCCAATGAAGACCGGAATAACGGATATAAATAGGTGCTGTTACCCTAAAAAATATATGTAGGTGACATTTTTACCCTCTCAGCAGGTATTTGAGAGGGTAAAATTATGACAGATGAAATGGTTTGATGAAAGGAACACAATGAACCAGGCAGTAAAACTAAATGTACTCGGCCAGTCACTCTGGTATGACAATATCCGTCGTGCGCTGATTGAAGACGGTTCTTTAATGGAACGGATTGAACGCCGTGAGATTTACGGTGTTACTTCAAATCCCAGTATCTTCCGCAATGCAATCGCTGACAGCGATGATTACGCGGCAGATCTACAAACGCTTTCCTGGGCTGGATTGGATGCAAAATCGATCTTCTATCATCTGGCCATCAAGGATATTCAGGATGTGGCTGATCTGTTTGGGCCATATTACGAGGCCACGGAAGGCGCTGATGGATATGTGAGTCTGGAGGTGAACCCCAACCTGGCGAATGACACTCAGGGGACGATTGACGAAGCGCTCTGGTTGTGGGACGAAGTCGCCCGGCCAAACCTGATGGTCAAAATCCCGGCGACAAAAGCGGGACTTCCCGCAATCACAGAAGTGATTGCTGCCGGCGTGAATGTCAATGTCACCCTGATCTTTTCCCGGAAACGTTACCAGGAGGTCATGGAGGCCTACGTCGCAGGATTGGAAAAGCGTTCTGCTGCCGGTTTGGATATATCCGAAATTGCATCGGTGGCTTCTTTCTTCGTTTCCCGTCTGGATTCAAAAGCGGACAAGTGTCTGCAAGCGGTCATTGACGAAGGGGGGTCAAAGGCTGAGACAGCGGAACAGTTGAAAGGCAAGCTGGCGATTGCCAACACCCGGTTGGCTTATCAGGATTATGAAGCCTTCTTCAGCTCCAACAGGTTTGAGGCTCTCGCCGCCAGAGGCGCTCAGAAACAACGACCTTTATGGGCTTCAACCAGCACGAAAGACCCTGTCTACAGTGATGTCTTATATGTGGAATCCCTGATCGCAGAAAATTCAGTCAACACCGTTCCACCGGATACCCTGGAAGCCTTTTTGGATCATGGCGAGTCACGGGTCTCCATCCATGATGACCTGGAACAGGCTGAAAAGGATTTCCGGTCCCTTGAGAGTTTGGGGATTTCCCTCGATACGTTGACCCGGGAATTGGAAGAAGAAGGGGTTCAGAAATTTGCTGAAGCTTTCCGCGATTTGCTCGATGTCATTGAGGATCAGCGCGTTGACATTTTAGCCGGGATGGATGACCTATTCAAACGGTTGGTTTCTGACTATGCGAGGCATTATTCTCAGAATAAAGCCATTTCACGTTTGCTCCGGTTTGACCCGACACTTTGGACGAATGACGCCGCAGGCAAGAACACCGTACAAACCCGTTTGGGATGGGTTGATCTGCCGGATCAAAGCCAGGGATTCATTGAGGATCTGTATGCGTTTACCGATAGTGCGCTCGAAGCCGGCTTTGAGAAGGTTTTATTACTGGGAATGGGCGGGTCTTCATTGACCCCTGAAACGCTCAGTCTCATTTTCAGGGAATATGTGGAAGGGTTGGAACTCAAAATCCTGGATTCGACCGTACCCGGCCAGGTGGCAGAAGCTGAGGCCTGGGTGGATTACGGTAAGACCCTGTTCATTGTGGCCAGCAAATCCGGAACAACAACGGAGCCGATGAGTTTCTTTGCATACTTCGCCGGACAGGCGGAAGCCAATATTGGCGCATCCTGGGCGAAGCATTTCATCGCCATTACCGATCCCGGCAGTTACCTGGCGCAGGTTGCGGCTGAAAGGGGGTTCAGGGCGACCTTTACCGCTAATCCGAACGTGGGTGGGCGATACTCAGCCCTGACGCACTTCGGACTGGTCCCTGCGGCTCTGATGGGGATAGACTTGTCGCAGTTCCTCTGGTCAGCCAGCGATATGGCAGCCCAGTGTGCCAACCCTGCCATCGAAGAAAACCCAGGTGCCATTTTAGGCCTCCTGATTGGGTCGGCCGCGAAACTGGGGATGGACAAACTGACCTTCCTCACGGATAGCCCGGTGCAGCCTTTTGGTGCCTGGTTGGAGCAGTTGATCGCCGAGAGCAGTGGCAAGGAGGGAAAGGGGATCGTCCCGGTGGTTGATGAACCGCTGGTGGCCCCGGAAAGTTATGGTGAGGACCGCCTTTTTGTTCACCTTCGGGCGAATGGTGAGTATGATGATACAGTGGAAGCTCTCAAGGAAGCCGGCAAGCCGGTTTTGGTCAATGATTTCCCCCATCTTTATGACCTGGGTGGTGAATTTTATCGGTGGGAATTTGCGATTGCCATCGCTTGCAGTGTGATCGAGGTGAACGCTTTTGACCAGCCGGATGTGCAGGACAGCAAAGACCGGACCGAAGCCAAACTCAATATGTTTGTGGAAACCGGTTCACTGCCCGAATCTGAGCCCCTGATTGAATATGGCGATGTAAAAGTATTCGGCGAACCGTTCAAAGGTGTATCCGAGTGCAAGACGCTGGCAGACGCCATCACCGGTTTTACTGCCCTGGCAGAAGATGGCGAGTATATTGCGATTAATGCTTACCTGCCCCGCAATGGCGTGAATGAAGCGAAGTTGACAGCTTTACGGGAACGCATTTTGAAAGCCACAGGCAAGGCCACTACACTTGGTTTTGGACCTCGTTTCCTGCATTCCACCGGACAGTTGCACAAGGGTGGAGCGAATAATGGCGTGTTCCTGCAGATTACACAGGAAGATCAATCGGACCTGGCCATTCCGGGAGCGGCTTATTCATTCAGCGTTCTGGCCCAGGCCCAGGCTCAGGGTGACCTGGAGGCTCTGCAAAGTCGAGGCAGGAGAGTACTTAGAGTACACCTGCCGGCAGACGACGCCCTCAATTTCTAACAAATAAAACACAGCAATTAGCTTCCCGGATGGACTTCACCGGGACGTTTTTATCCTGACGTTGTAAAGTATAATTTTTAGCAATGGACGATTTACCAAAACCTAACAACGGAAGCAGGCTGTAAATGAAAGTCCTGGCAGTTGATCCCGGAGAAAAGCGGATTGGTCTGGCGGTCAGTGACCCAACAGGTACCATTGCGCGGCCTTTACGGGTGATCAAGCATCAAGCCCGGGAGGAGGACGCGAAACTAATCGTGGCTGCTGCGCTGGAAGAAGATGCACAGATGATTGTCGTGGGACAGCCACTGGATTCGGATGGCGAAGTTGGCCCCCAGGCGCGAAAATCACAACGACTGGCGGAAGCCATTGCCATGGAAACGGACCTGCCGATCCACCTGTGGGATGAGAGCGGCACCACCCGGGCGGCTGTTCAGAGCCGGATTGCTCTCGGCACCAGCCGAAAAAAACGCCGGGGCCATCTTGATGACCTGGCAGCCAGCATCCTTTTACAGGACTTCCTGATCCGGAATGAGGATTTATTACATCACGAGGATAGACCTGATGAATAATCGAAAGCGACGTTCGGTTTTTCTGCTGCTTGTTATCACAGCACTGCTGATCGGTTGCGTTGGCTTAGGTGCGGGCTTCCTCGCAATATCCTCTGAAGTAACCGAACAATTCGGGAAACCGGCTGAAGGGCTTTCGCTCACCCAGAAGTTAGCTTATCCCCTTGATCTGTACCTCCATAAAGATATAATGTTCTCTCCTGCTCAAATGGATGGTCTCGAGCAGGGCTTTATAATCGATCATGGGGAATCGGTATCGATGGTCTGCATCCGGTTGGAGAATGCCGGGTTGATCACAGATGCGGAATTGTTCCGCACCTATCTTGTTTACT
>DPKV01000195.1 GCA_003542325.1 Anaerolineaceae bacterium | reverse complement strand
AAGGGCTTCCGCAATCAACACCTCATCGGCCACATCGCTTTTCTCGGTGTAACCGTCTGCATAGACCATGTTTTCCGCCCCCACCGATTTGACAATCTCATCATAGATGTTATCCAGCCGGGTCGGGTTCATCAAAGAGCTGCCCGCGCCCTGATAACGGGGGGTTTTGGCAAAGCGGCCAATCAGCGCCACTTTGGTGCCTTCCTTCAGCGGTAGCAGGCCGCCCTCATTTTTAAGCAGGACTGCCCCTTCACCAGCCACCCGGCGGGCCAACTGGTGATGAGCTACAACATCATACACATAATCTTCAGCCAAGGCCGGTACCGCCTTGAAGATCAGGGCCAGGATCCGCTCCACCGCCCGGTCAAGCACGATTTCTTCCAGCTCGCCAGATTTAACCGCCGCGACAATTTGGGCATCGTTGCCATTGTCTGTCCCAGGCATTTCAAGCTCCACGCCCGCCTTCAAACCGGGCACCCGTTCATTCATGGCGCCCCAGTCAGTGACCACCAGCCCCTCATGTCCCCATTCCTCCTTCAGGACATCGTGCATCAGCTGCTTGTGTTCGCTGGCATAAGTGCCATTGATCTTGTTATACGAACACATCAGGGACCAGGGCTGGGCGCCTTTGAAAGCAATCTCATAGCCCGCCAAATAAATTTCCCGCAAAGCCCGTTCATCCACAATGGCATCAATCGTCATGCGGCGATATTCCTGGTTGTTTGCCACGTAATGCTTCAGGGACGTGCCGATCCCCTGGCTCTGGACGCCGTTGATATGACTTTTGGCAATCTCTCCGCTGAGGTAGGGGTCCTCAGAAAAATACTCGAAATTCCGGCCGCAAAGGGGTGACCGCTTGATGTTGGCTCCCGGCCCCAGGATCACGCTGACTTTTTCCTGCCGGCACTCCTCACCCAGCGCCACGCCCACCTGTTGGATTAAATCTCGGTCCCAGGTGGCCGCCAGAGCCGAGGCAGTTGGAAAGCATGTGGCGGGGATGCTTTCATTCAGTCCATTATGGTCTACTGCTCCCTCCTCTTTGCGCAAGCCATGCGGACCATCGGTGACCATTATGGAAGGAATGCCCAGGCGTTCGATGCCTTTCAAATACCAAAAGTTCAGCCCTGAACAGAGCGATGCCTTCTCTTCCAAAGTCATTTGTGAGATTAGGGTCTTTGAAGTTTTCATAGTTTTTATTCTTCTACCGGGAGCTGTTATCTTTCCAGCCTCGCGGGTTCCGTTTCATAACCTCGCGTTTGATCTCCACTCGTTCCCGTAATGCATCCATCTTCTCAGGGTAATGGGTCTCGGCATTATAGGATTCGTTAAAATCATGGTTCAGGTCAAAAAGGAACGGCCCCTGTTTGGATTTCTTATAAGTGCTGTTTTCCGAAGGGTACCGGTCCACATACTTGAAATTATCCCGGGTACGCAGGCCCATCACTTTCAGCCCATAAATGAAAAACAGATCTTCGTGCAGAGCTTCCGTCGCTTCGCCCTTCAGCAAAGGCAGCATGTCAACGCCGTCAATCTCCCGGTCTCCTGGTAACGGAATCCCAGCCATTTTCAGAAAGGTGGGGAAGAAATCAATGTTCATAGCCGTGGCGTCCACCTCCAGGCCCTTGGGGATTTCAGCCGGCCAGGAAGCAATAAAAGGTACAATTTGTCCGCCATCAAAGAAATTGCCCTTGCGCCCGCGGTGATAACCGGGGTTCCCTTCATACCAGGGGCCGTTATCACTCGTGAAGATGATCAACGTGTTCTCCGTGAGACCATGCTCGTCCAACTTTTTCATGATCTCGCCCATACTCCAATCAATCTCCTGCACACAGTCCCCATAAGTGCCGCCTTTCGACGTCCCGGCGTAATCTTCGCTCACATGCGCCGGGTTGTGGGGGAATGGAGAGGGATAATACACAAAGAAAGGCTGCTCTTTGTTTTCGTCAATGAAATCCAGGATTTCATGGGTGATTTGTTTGGTGAGCTGGGTCTGGTCCGCCGGAGCCTCAATGGCGATTTCATCATTGCGATAATAAGCATAAGGCTGCATATCGTTGGAATAGTAAGTGCCAAAGAAATGATCAAAGCCCTTTTCATTGGGCAAGTAAGGGCTTTGGTCGCCCAAATGCCATTTGCCAAACATCCCGGTCTTATAGCCGCCAGCGCGCAATGCCTCGGCAATCGTGATCTCATCCGGCAAGATACCCCGCACGCCATAGGGAAAGACCAAAGAGTTTATGATCCTACCTTTTAGTTGATGATGCGGAAAGAATACGTGGCGGACGAAACCACGGTTGGGGTAACGGCCCGTCAGGCAACTGAAACGGGAAGGCGAGCAGACCGAGCTGGAAGCGTAAAAATGGCTCATCTTGACGCCGTTTTCCGCCAGCCGGTCTAAATTCGGTGTGTGAACGGCAGCCGAGCCAAAACAGGAAATATCCCCATGGCCCATATCGTCGACAAACACAAGGACGAAATTGGGTGGGTTTTCAACCCCCGCATTTTTAATCGAATCCAAGTAAGTTTGATGGTTTTGCAACCTGAGTTCTGTTCTTTTCTTATTCATATTTAGTCAACTCCGTGCGGCCAATTCCGCTTTTAACGCTTTCACATCATGTAAGTACGGTTTGTAGATAAAACTGATAACTATGGTATTGATCGCCATGATAATCACCAAAACAGTCAGAAACACCGGCTTCAAGCCGACCCTTTCCCCGATCTGTCCGGCAGCGACATTGAAAATAGCCCAGGCGATCGATTCAAAAACCGAAACAAACAGCGCAAAAGCCGTGCCGCGCAACTCGGGTTTGACCACAGACGCCACGATCGGACGATTGACGGACATATTGGACGAAGCAAAGAAACCCATCAGGAAAAACAACACTCCATAAATGACAAGGCTATCGTAAAAGAGCTGTGTTCCGAAGAAAGCGATGATCACATAAACACCCTGCAAAAATTGGATCGTGGCAATGCGACCATATTTCGGGTATTTCCGATGGATCCAGTCCCCGATGTATCCAAATGAAAACATACCACCTAGAGCACCAACAACATAAGGCATCATCATGAGGTTAGCTGTCTGCAAATCAAAACCAAGCACATCAGTCATGTAGACAATGCCCATGGAAGCCATGAGCAGGTGACCGCTCAAAACGCGTTGCAGCAGCATCAGGACAAAAGTTTTGACTTTAAATAATTCCTTCACCTCGGACCATTTGACAAAGCCGTAGCTTTCCTGAAGAGCTTCTTTCTGTTGCACGCCATCAGAAGCGCCCCTTCCCGGGTCTTTCAGGAAAATCCAGATCAAAAGCCCGCTGACGGCGCTGAGAATTCCTGCGCCATAAAAGCCATAGCGCCAACCCGAATCCATCCCGGACAACCATGCATTGACACCCAGCATCGGCAATACAAAGATGCCAGATAAGCCAAAAACAATGCTCATCGCTCGGCCGCGCTCATCATCCCCGAACAGATCCATCAAGAGTTCCTGCATCAATGGCGCACTAGCTGAAGCGCCTATCAAGGAAACGATGAGGAAAATCACCAGTTGGGTCACATTTTGGGCAAAGCCAATGGCAATCGCCCACAGGCCCCAGATACCTGTCACAAAAACCAGCACTTTTTTTCGATTATATTTCCTACCAATGGAAGCCCAGAAAGGGCCAAAAAAGACTGCCATTATTTTAGGGAGGGCTATAATCCAGCCCAACATTCCCAAAGACATCCCCAACTGCGCCCGAATCAGCGGGAACATGGCGGTGACGAAGCCAGTGCCTTCATTATTATCCATCATGTTGGCAAACGTCAACGATAAAGCGCTCCGCCAGCGGCCTTCGATTTTGGGTTTCTCCAGAGTGCTCGGTGAAACAACAGTCTCAACTGCCATCTTTTCTTCTCCTTAGTTTAAATAAAAAAGACGAATCGAGCGATTCAATTCGTCTTTTGGGCTTCAAAAAACTCAAGCATTTCTTCGAGGGTTTGAACGAAAAAATCAACTTTACTAGCGCCATAGGCATGGAGCCTATCCTCGATCTCTTGAGCATAGGTCAGCTTTTCTTTCGTAAGATTCTCGGACCGCAAAGTCCTGTCACGGTTCCGAAACCTGGCAATCTGCGCTTTGCGAAAATCCAACTCAACCTGAATCTGTTGGATAATCACCTCAGGCTCCACCAGAAAGGCAAACTTGATCCGGTCCATAATGTCGCTCTCAGCAAACCGGAAAGGAGGCTTGATTTGGCTGTTGAGATAATCAAATAAGACCTTTTCGCCCAGTTCCGTATTGCGGTAGATCTTGACATCCGGTTTGCCATCCCGTTCCTCTTCCTCAAAGGAAACCCAGCCCTGTTTTGTCATCCGCTTTAAAGTCGTATAGATTTGGCTCAGCGGGGCCCGTCTACGCACAAACCGGCCCTCCGTATCCAAATACTTTTTAATGTCATAACCCGTGAAAGGATTAATCTTTAACAATCCCAAAATCAGGTGTTCAAGTTTCATAACAACCTCTTAATATATATGCTTATATTATATATATTTATTTATATTTTGCAAATGGATTTTCCTGATCTTGCCAACTGATTAACAGACTGTTTGCAGTTCGTCAGTTTGCTGCGTAAATCCTATCAACAAACGACCTCAGAGCAGGCATATATCCATCAAAGCGAGTGCGGCGGATGTCGTGGCTCGCGCCTTCCAAATGGGCTATATCCAATCTGCTATTAGCTTCAGCGGCCTTCTGAGCGGCTTCCACCGACATGAGCGACATCTTCTCTTTGTCCCCAATGAACAGCAAGATCGGCGCCTGAATCCGGCCGATTGCTTCAAAAGGTGAAGTTGGGTACAATCCCATTTCAGCCATACCCCCTTTAATGAAATCAGTGTTCACTCGTTTTTTAGAATTCAACCAGGGATAGATCTCATCATCCGGGTAAGAGGGCATCGCTTTCTTCGCCATGCGAATGCCAATGAACCTTGGCATATATTTGAACGTTCTAAAGAATTTGACCATCATAGGGGCAATATCTTCCAGATCGCCCATCTCCTCCCCATCACCACCCAACTTCTCTCCAGGCAGGATAATAGGCGGATCCTCAAGAAAAACGCCCCGGATCATTTCGGGGTATTCCGCCGCGAAGTTTAGAGAGGTGTCTGCCCCCATTGAATGTCCACCGATAATCGGGCGATCCAAGTTGAGAGCCTCAATAAGCCCTTTGAGATCTGCAACCCTTTCCTTCGTTGAATAATTCCCTTTGCCAGAAGACGACTTCCCATGTCCCCGAGCATCCGGCAGGATAACGTCGTAATCCCGCTCCAGCTGCTTCACCACATGGGTCCAGCAAAGGCCGTCATCCCCAGCCCCATGATTCATCACGATCTGCGTGTTATCCCCGCCGGTGCGGTAGTAATGAATTTGAATTCCATTGGCATTGATAGTTCCTTCTGACCACTTGCTCATTATTCCTCCTGAAACGATTCTTGGTTTTAGCAAAAGAGCCCTGGAAAAAACTGATATCAAGTCGTCTTTTGCAGAGCAAATTAATACATATAATTGTATCATATATAATTATATATACATATGTGTGTGTGATGTGTGTGTGAGTTTAATGAAAAAACCAGAACATTAACAACCTATAGAATTATGTGGATCAGGATAATGTGACTGGCAACATTTTTACTGATCCATTTTTCGTAAGATCGACAATTTCATAGTATACTGAAATGGAATGGAGCAATTATGATTGAACGTTCAAACGAAGATTGGTTAACCAGCCTTC
Organism: Anaerolineaceae bacterium; assembly: GCA_003542325.1. Lineage (GTDB taxonomy): Bacteria > Chloroflexota > Anaerolineae > Anaerolineales > Anaerolineaceae > Brevifilum. Next base: position 2,555 of record DPKV01000195.1, on the reverse strand, counting down.
AATCTCCTGGTAAAGCCAAACAGGGGGCTTTGGCGGATTTAAGGGAGATCATCCTCAACTCGCTTCCATATGCCATATCAAAATATCTCCATCCATCAGACCCCCATTTTGATCCTTTGATCCAGGAGGTGGCTCAGGAGACCCTGCTGCGGGTGATGGGCCGATTGGAAACCTTTAAAGGGCAGAGCAAATTTACAACCTGGGTACACACTATATCTGTCAGAATTGCCCTGACTGAGCTTCGACGCGCCCGGTGGAAAGAAGTCTCCCTGGACGAACTTCAAGGCGGCATAGATAGCGATGATAAAATGCGTGAAATGCCGGATCAGGATATGGATGTGGAGATCTCAGCAGAACAAAGTGAGATCATGGCAATGATCCAAAAAACGATGATGGAAGTTCTGACCGATAAACAGCGTAAAGCGCTGGTAGCTGTGGCTGTTCAGGGGATGCCAATTGCCGAAGTCGCTGACCGGATGGGTTCAAACAGGAATGCGCTTTATAAATTACTCCATGATGCCCGTCTAAAACTGAAAAGTCATTTTGAAGAACAGGGAATAACACCTGAAAATATACGTTCTTCATTTGAAAAGTAAGATTATCTGATTTGATCGCATCTAATTAAGTAGGGTAAAAATTTACAGGACAGTTAATATTATGGCGTGGTTGAAACGTCTCTTTAGATCAAAAGAAAAGGCAGCAAAGCCAGAGCATAAGATGGCAATGACCTCCGAGCAAGCAGATAAAATGCTCAGAATGATCGAACATACCCAGGATGAGGAATTGTCCTGTGACGAGGTTTTTAAATTGCTGTATATTTATGCTGAAATGGCTTCTCTGGGTGAGGACGTGGGGGAATTGTTCCCGTTAGTGGAACATCACCTGGAGATGTGCCCTGACTGCCGAGAAGAGTATGAGGCCGTCATGCGGATACTTGAAAAAAGAATGGATTAAATTTTGGCAACCATTGAAGATTCACCAGACAGAATTCCTCTTATTGACTAGCTAATTTCTTACCTCGATCGAAATCAACCCATATCTTTTCTTGTAGGAAAAATATTTTGTGATATGAATAGGGAAAGACAAAAATGTCTTTCCCTATTTTTATCAATCCTAATGCTCTAAAAGGAATTCATCAAATATCAAGAGAAGCTTTTGCGAATATTTTCTCGCCAGCTCTTATCGGCACCTGGATCCGGTTTTCAGCAGGTGTGATGGGACAGGACCAGCGCTCATTGTAAGCACAATAAGGGTTGTAAGCATAATTGAAATCGATGAGAAACTTGTTGTTTCCCAGCGAAATCGGGTCAAGATACCTGCCTGCGTCATAGGTTTCTTTTCCAGCCAGGCCATCCACAAAGGGTAAAAAATAATCCTCGCCGCTGGAATAAATGGTCAGGGTCGCTTTTTGATCGTCAACCGTGAAATCAAACCTGCCATAGCGCTGATAAGTTTGAACATCTCCAGTTGAGGTCTGGATCGTAACCTCTTCCTTTTTCGGAAATACGTCAACAGTCACGGTTGTTCTTAATTCTGGGTTTTCGGAGAAATAATTGAGCTCCTCAAAGTGATGCTGCTGTTCATGGGTTAATGGACTGTGATGGTCATATCTAAAGAATTGATCTTTTGATTTTCGAAAATCGTTTAATTGTGTCATTTTTTATACTCCTTTTTCCTGTTACTTAACTGACGAGGTGTCATTGATAATTCTTACCTGTACATCGTCGATTGGGAATTATCAGGGGCAGGTAATATTTTGGGTCTACACATCGTCTCATTAAATGAAGCATTCACTAATCAAAGGAGTTTATTAAATGGATTACCCTATGCGTGAAGACCTAAAAACCGGCGCCAAATTCCCAAACTTTGAACTACCGGATCATAACGGAGAAAAGCACAAACTATCTCAGCTTTTGCACGGTTTCCCTGGCGTGTTAATCTTCTCCAGGGGTTATTTTTGCCCGAAAGACCGAAGACAAATGGCAAATTATGTTCAACACTTACAACCTGAATTGCGGGTGAATTACACCAACTTGATCACTGTCTCGGTTGACGACGCGATGACCACCCGAGAAGTGCGTGACCAGTTAAATGCCAACTGGACATTCCTGTGCGATCCAGAACGAGAATTAGTGCATGATCTGGAAATGGTGGACACAACGGACCCTGTCCACGGGGAGATCTATGTCCCCTACACCTTCATCCTTGATCGCGATCGAACCATTTACAAAATTTACAACGGCTGGTGGTTTTTAGGGCGACCAACCGTCGAAGAAATTCGGATGGATTTACGAGCCTTAATGAGCCAACGATCGGATTGGGTTTATAAACCCAAAGCGTGATCAGCTCAACGGTAAAACTCCTGGCTTTTGAAGTGTCAGCCAGGCGTTTTTTGTGTATTTCTTGTGTGGTTTCAAGCTTTTATGACAAATTAGCAAAGAGCGTGTTAAGACCTTCTGCCAGGGTCGGATGAGCAAATACGCCATCACGAAGTTTAGTGAAAGGAAGATTTCCCAGCATTGCGATCTCAAGCATCGCCATAATCTCTCCGCCGT
>DPKV01000099.1 GCA_003542325.1 Anaerolineaceae bacterium | reverse complement strand
GCCGACCCGGATTTTTATACTTCCAATTACCGCAAGATTTATCAGGCCACGGAAGAACCCACCGGGAAGGACCTCTGGGTGCAGCAGCAAAGGGCTGCACATCTTGTCAAAATCCTGAATGCCACGCTTCCGCAGGCGCCATCACGCTCCCTGGATGTCGGCGCATCAACCGGCGTGTTATTGAAGACATTTCAGAATGCATTTGGCTGTGCGGTCACCGGCGTGGAACCTGGCGATGCCTATCGGTCTTATGCCGAGGGGCAGGGTATTCCCATGTTCCCATCACTGGAAGCGTTGACGGCATCAAAAGCAGACAAATTTTCCCTGGTGAGTCTGATCCATGTTTTGGAACATCTTCCCGATCCGGTGGGGACAGTGGCGTCCATCCGGCGGGACTTGCTGGACAAAGACGGCTATTTACTTCTGGAAGTACCAAATTTTTACGCTCATGACAGCTATGAACTGGCGCATTTGGCCTGCTACACGCCGCATACCTTGCAGGAGGTCCTCCGGAAGGCAGGGTTTGAGCCTGTAGTGGTGAATCGGCATGGTGTGCCCCGTTCAGCTTTGCTGAACCTGTATATCACTGTGGTTGCCCGTCCGCTGGCGGGCGATACTCTCAAGTCACAGGCCAGGCCGGAAAGCCTTGTGGCGCTCAGGCGCCAGGCGGGCTTGTACTATCGTCGTCTGGTCCAAAGACTGTTCCCTCATCAGGCCTGGCTGCCGTTGGCGCAAGGAAAGGACGACTGAACTGTGCCTTTATTGACCCTTTTTACGGCACCCAAGCCTTTTGTAGACCCGCATATTGCGATGATCCAACGCAATACGCTGCGCAACTGGCTGGCGTTGGGAGAGGAAGTTGAAATTGTGGTGATCGGGGACGAACCGGGAATCGCGGAGGTTTGCCAGGAGTTGGGGATTCGGCATTTGCCGGACGTGCGGTGCAATGAGAAGGGGACGCCGCTGATCAGTTCGATCTTTGACCTGGCCCGGGCAGTGAATGATTCGCCGTTTCTCGCTTACTCCAACGCGGACATTTTGTTTCTGCCTGATTTTGTGGATGCGGTCCACAGTATTTCGGCTGATAAAAAACGCTTCCTTGTGGTTGGGCAGCGATATGACCTTGACGTGACCGAATCGCTTGATTTTTCCGGTGATTGGCCGGAAGCCCTGCGTGACCAGGTGACTGCCTATGGTCGCCTGCACGGTCAGACAGGGAGTGATTATTTTATCTATCCCCGTGCGTGTTTCAAGCAAATCCCTGATTTTGCGGTCGGCCGTGCCGGCTGGGACAATTGGATGCTTTTCCACACCCGCTGGCAGAACTGGCCGCTGGTGGATGGCACCCGGGCCGTCACCGTTATTCATCAGAACCACGATTACAGCCATCTGCCGGGTGGGGTTAGGCATTACTTTCAACCGGAGACAGCCGTCAACCTTGCACTGGCCGGCGGCCGCCGCACGATATTCACCCTGGGGGATGTGACCCATCATTTGATCGGTAATCGGCTTTCCCGAAAGCCGTTCAATTGGAAATCATTCTGGCACGAGGTGGAAATCTTTCCACTGGTGCGATTGCATTCTTTCACCCTGGGCAACCTTGGCTTCGCCATTTTCCATCCTTATAAAGCCTATCAGGAACTAAAACAGTGGCTTGTCTCGAAACGCGGGAAGAAGTAGTCAGGTTCATTATGCCAAGAATTGGAATGAATCCCTCACGAGGAAAAAAGCTGGCCTTCAAACCGGCCCGGACGACGGTGGCTGTGCTGGTTCATGCGCCGCATGAAGTGGGCTATTTTGAGCATCGCCTGGCAGTGACCCGGATGACGATTGAGAGCATCCTGCAAAACACCCGCGAACCGTTTGATCTGCTGGTGTTTGACAACGGCAGCATGCCGGAGATGGTCTCCTACCTGCAGGGGCTATATCGTGATGGGAAGATTGATTACCTGATCCTTTCCAAACAAAATATTGGTAAGCTGAATGCTTTGCAGATCATTTTCAATGCTGCCCCGGGCGAGATCGTGGCCTATACGGATGACGATGTTTTCCATCTGCCGGGGTGGTTGGGTGAGCACCTGAAAATCATCGATACCTTCCCGAATGTGGGTGCGGTCACCGGGTTCTATATCCGACAAAGGGTTGTGATGAGTTCGGAAAGCACCCTGGCCTTTGTCAACAGGCCGGAGATCGAAACCGAACGCGGTCTGTTGATGCCTCACAAGTGGGAAGAGGAATATAGGATCAACAGCGGCCGGACCCAGGAACGCTACGATTCGGAAGTGGCCGGGATCGAGGACATCATTGTGAAGTACAAGGGGCTGGAAGCCTGGGTCTCCGCACATCATTTCCAGATGGTTTGCCCGAAGGCTGTGGTTCAGGAGATCCTTCGCGAGATGCTGCCCGGCGGCTGGAGTGAAGACGTGATGGGCCGCATGGTGGAAATGGATGACCGCATGGACGCCAAAGGCTACCTGCGGTTCTGCACCCGGCAGCAAACCGTCCGGTTGATGGGCAACGCCGTTTCGGAAGAGGTCGCAGCTTTAGCGAAGGAGTCAGGCCTGGACGTGCAGGCTGCCAACGTCGGCCAGCAAAAAGGCGGGCTGATGGCCAGGCTGGTGAACGTCAGAGGCGTCCGTGGTTTGCTGCAACGTGTGGTGAATTGGATTTATAAATTGCTGAATGAATAATTTTCAGTTCTAACCAGATCGTTTCATTTTGAAAATCAACACAGAATTAGGGAATAGAAGAAGTAACTTATGACCGACTCGTATCAATTTGCATCCTTTCGTGACCCCAGCGGTTTTCTGTTCTATAAAGACGGGACCCTCTACCGCCAGGTCAACCAATCCTACCGGGAGCATTATGACCACCTGATGAAATCAGGGTTATATGAAGCGCTGGTCAGCCAGGGTTTGATGGTGCATCATGCTGAAATCGATGATGTGGAAGCTGTCAACAAAGACCTGGCGTATCGCGTTATCCAGCCGGAAAAAGTTAATTTCATTTCCTACCCGTACGAATGGTGCTTCCACGAGCTGCGCAGTGCGGCCTTGATCACCCTGCGACTGGCCCGGACCGCTCTGGACCATGGGATGATCCTGAAGGACGCCAGCGCTTACAACCTGCAATTTGTCGGTGGCCGCTGGCAGTTGATCGATACGCTTTCATTTGAAATTTACAAAGAAGGGGAACCATGGGTGGCTTACAAGCAGTTCTGCCAGCACTTCCTGGCTCCCCTGGCCCTGATGGCTTATCGTGACCCGCGCCTGAATTTAATGAGCCGCCTGTTCATTGACGGGATCCCGCTGGATATCACGGCGGATCTGCTGCCTGCAAGAACGAAACTGCGCTTTGGACTGATGACTCATATCCACCTGCATGCCCGGACGCAAAAACGCTACGCCGGTAAAGAAGTGCGCCGGGAGGATGTCAAAGGCAAGGTCAGCCAGCGGTCCCTTGTGGGGCTGCTGGACAGCCTGCGTAACACGGTCAAGGGTCTCACGATCCGCACCAGCGGGACCGAGTGGGCGGATTACTACCAGGAGACCAACTATTCCGAATCCGCTTTTGAACAAAAGAAAGCCATTGTGAAGCGTTATATTGAGCGCGTCCAGCCATCGGGCGTCTGGGACCTGGGCGCGAACACCGGCGAGTTCAGCCGGTTGGCGAGCGACGCCGGTATCTTTACCGTTGCTTTTGACGTGGACCCCGGCGCTGTCTCCAGGAATTATATCCAGGCCCGGAAAAACCACGAAGGGAATATCCTGCCGTTGGTGATGGACCTGGCCAATCCCTCCCCCGGATTGGGTTGGGGGCACCGGGAGCGGGAATCGCTGGTGGATCGGGGTCCTGTATCAATGGTATTGGCGCTTGCCTTGGTGCATCACCTGGCGATTTCCAATAATGTCCCACTGGGGAAACTGGCGCAGTTCTTATCTGAGATCAGTGAGTATTTGGTGATCGAATTTGTGCCGAAATCCGATTCGCAGGTTCAGCGGCTGCTCCGATCCCGCGAGGATATTTTTGACCGCTATACCGTTTCCGGGTTTGAAGCGGATTTTCAGGTTTATTTTGAAATTTTGGAACAAACGCCGGTACCGGGATCGGAACGGATACTCTACCTGATGAAAGCGAAAAAACGGTAGGCGTGCTATCATTACCGTGAAATGAGGTTATTGATGAGATTTGGACTATTTTTAAAACCCCTGATGTATTTGGACCCCGGTTCGGGCAGTTTTATCATCCAGATGCTGCTGGCTGGTCTTTTAGGTATCGCAGTTGCCATCCGGATTTATTGGAAGAAAATTGTCGCCTTTTTCCGTAAAGGGAAAACGGGTGATGTACAGGATCAACTGGACGAATTGGATGAATATGGCGGGACAAATGGTATCAAATCTGAAAAGAAAGACGAATAGCGGGAAGGTGTGCACCATTTGATGTTCAAGGCCGGGCGGCACCCATGAAATTGATGATCGCAGGTTTGGGTTCCATTGGCAGACGCCATCTGCGCAACCTGCTGGCGCTGGGAGAGCGGGATATCCTGCTTTACCGGACGCATCACAGCACGCTGCCTGATGAGGAGCTGGCACCTTTCCCGGTCGAGACTGACCTGGATGCTGCATTGGCGCATCAGCCTGACGCAGTGATCGTATCCAATCCCACCGCATTGCATCTGGACGTGGCGATCCCGGCGGCTCGGGCCGGATGTCACCTGCTGCTGGAAAAACCGATCTCGGACCGGATGGACAACAGGGTGAACACTCTGAATGAAATTGTCGCAGAAAAAGAATTACAGGTTCTGGTCGGATACCAATTCCGCTTTCATCCGGTATTGACGCAAATCAAAGCGCTGCTGCAAACCGGCGAGTTGGGGAAACCCCTCTCCGTCCGTGCGCATTGGGGAGAATATCTCCCGGGGTGGCATCCCTGGGAGGATTACCGCCAGGGGTACGCAGCCCGGAAAGACCTGGGCGGGGGCGTGGTCAATACGCTTTGTCACCCGCTGGATTACCTGCGCTGGTTGTTTGGGGAGGTTGATTCCCTGACCGCAATGACCGGTCAGGTCTCGCAGCTCGATCTGGACGTGGAAGACGTGGCTGAAATCCTTTTGAACTTCAATAATGGGATGATCGGCTCTGGCCATCTGGATTATTTCCAGCGGCCGCCAGCGCATTGGCTGGAGATCAATGCTGAGAACGGGCATATCCGCTGGGAGAACGCAACCGCAGAGGCCCGCGTCTATTCGGCGCAGGATAAGGCCTGGCAGACGCTTTCTCCGCCGGATGGGTTTGACCGGAACCAGTTGTTTATGGAAGAAACCCGGCATTTCCTGGCATTGGTTCGGGGTGAGGAACCTTCCCGTTGTTCTTTGTCGGATGGAATCCGGTCCTTACAGATGACTGAAGCCGTCCATAATTCAGCATCCTCCGGCACACATTTCATTTTCTCATCCTAGTCCATTTATCCTGATTCCCTTTTTCGTCATCATCCTGAATAAACCGTTGACTGGCCCCCGCTGGTATAATATCTTTCGAATATTGGTGTTTCACTGAAGGAAAAATTATGTCAAAGATAATGGAAAAATTCTCCCTGAACGGACGGACCGCACTGGTCACTGGCGGGGCAGGATTATTGGGCCGGCAGTTCACTCGTACCCTGGGCGAAGCCGGCGCGAAGGTGGTGGTGGCTGACCTTGACCAAGAAGCCGCCAAGGAACAGGCGCAAGCGCTTGTCCGGGATGGAATCGATGCCCTGGCTGTTGCAGTAGATGTGACCGATCCTGAATCCGTGTCCGCCATGGTTAAAACTGCCGTCGAACAATTCGGCAGCCTGGATGTGATTGTCAACAGCGCTGCGCTGGACCCGA
>DPKV01000123.1 GCA_003542325.1 Anaerolineaceae bacterium | reverse complement strand
GGATCATTTTGTCGAACAGACTTTTTGGAAGCAAAGTATCATCACTTACAGACCCGCCCCGGTTATCCCGACCCTGCAGGGTGTATTTACAGATAACGCTGGAACCAGTGCAGCGCCTCGAGCTGCATGGGATACGGTGTGTAATGCCCCACGCCGGGGTATTCAATGAACTGCACATCCTCGGGCTGCGCGTAGAGCGGTTTGATTTGCCGGTAAAAATTACGCACGCCTTCAAGCTGGATCAAGGGATCGTCCACGCCATTGAGCATCAACAGCGGTACAGTAACCATGCGCTCCATTTTCTGCATGGGCTGCATGGATTTAACGGCTTCCAGAGCGGTTACATTCATCATGTTGTTTGGATCCAGACCAAGCATCTTAATAATATCTTCAGCGTTACTGCCGCTCACCAGCGAAGTAAAATCCGGTGTGCCAATCATCGGCACCGCCGCCCGGATGCGCTTGTCCTCACGGGTGAGGTATTCATAGGTGATGACCCCGCCCATGGAGATGCCGCTCAACCCGACGCGTTGTACATCCACGCGTGGATCGCCTTCATAGTGTGCAATCACCCGGTTTACATCTTCGCCGGTTTGCTGGATGAGATTAAGCAAAGCCTCGAAGGTCCAGTCTTCTTCCCGGGCTCGTTCACCGTGACCTACCGCATCGATGGATACCGTAAAAAAGCCGTTTACCGTCAGAAAGTAAGCAAGAAAAAGCATATCCTCTTTGTGGCCGGTCCAGCCATGCACCAGGATGACCACGGGTAAATGCGGCGCGGCGCCGACCTGGGATACCTCTAGTGCTGGAACACCATCTACGTGAATATTTTCGATCAATACTGCCATGCATGCCTCCTGTTTGTTGAGATGATGCCGGGCTCAGTGGGTATGGCACTGGCCGGTTAGCCTTATTCATACATCGCAATCCAATCCTTATCAGAGATTGGATATGATAAATCCCTAAAAGGGAAGCGCGGAAACCCGCTGCCAATTATTTTAAACGACGCAATGATCCACAGGATGGCGGTGACCCCCAGGACGACCACATTCCCCACCAATACCGCGAAGCCATAGGTGGGGGTGGTGGCCATATCCTGGAAAATTGCCACCAGCAACAGGTTGACCCCCGCCCAGCCGTAGAAAAGACGGGAGATCACATGGTTTGGGTGGATAACCAGCCAGAGAATCAGGATCAGGGGAAAAAGTTTGAATAGCGGGAAGATCGCGGGGACGCTGTAAGCAATGGGATTCGAAAGCACCTCCAGGACCAATTCATTCGTCCTGGCGGGGTCCAGCGGCAGAGTGGAGTAGGACGGCAGGAAGAAAAGGAATAAAAGGATCAGGTATAACCACCACTGGCGGGTTAATGGCTTCCTGACCGCCGGCAGGGGCTCTTCAGCCTGAGCAGATACGTCTGACATGGGTTTCACCTCCAGGGGATTTAACTCAAATTTTATAGAACCGAGATTCCACGTCGAAATCATTTTGCAATCAATTTCACCCAAGCCGGGCGAAAACTCTGGCTGAACCATCTTAAGTATAGCATTATTTTTGTTTTGTTTTTGCGGTATGTATCTTATTGGGAATACGTCAAAACTCTAAAGCGTCTCGAAACCATCTCCTTTCTCTTGCGTCCGAGTGTCCCATATTTCTAATAGATCACCGCCTTTCTGCATAGCCTGTTTTAAAAGGTCTTTATTGCTCAAACCATTTCATACTCTTATATTAGCATTCGAAATTTTTTATCTTGATTCACCAGCTTGCAAAAGAACTGCAATAATATTAGTAATAATTACCCCCCATAGGAGTCTTAATCACATGCCCAGAGAAAACAAGGTCACCGCTATCGCCCCGATCGTGAATGCTGGCGCAAATGGAATAGCCCTTCTTTTCGTTTTTGTTACCACCGCGCGTACCAGCTCGCCACCTATGAAAATAATTCCCACAATAGATCCAATCATGATCCCCAAATAGGACTGCGGAAATCCCAGGAACAGCCCAAGAACCCCTGAATACAATACATCACCAAATCCCATTGGGGTGCCATCCTCGGCTTTCCTGGAAAAATACCCAACCTTCTTTCCCAGCCAATAAAATACAAACATCACCAATAAATTTATTCCTCCGCCAAGGACAGACATCCATAACGCACCTCGCCAGATTCCAAACAGAATACCCAGGATAGCGCCGACCAAATTGAAGGACAATAAAATTAAATGCCGCTTTATATCAATCAGGCTCACCATAAGACCGTAACTGACTAATACAAACAGAAACAGACAGTCTCTTAATTCTAAATGCGTAGAAGACAGATAGATAAACAGAGCCGCATAAATCAAAGAAGATACAATTATCACCAATAAGTACTTTCTTCTGTCCGATCTTTCTGCCATCGCGCCAAAGCCCAACAGGAACAATCCTGTCTGGTTTTCCTCTTCCTTCCAGCGCATGTCTCGGATCCGCATCACAATATCGGAAAACAAACAAGCCATCAGGCCATACCAGGCTCCATAAACTACCCCAAGCACAACCGCCGAAAAGTTCATGTATTCAAGCCCCCCATAAACATTTTTCTTCCACCTGCATCGTAACAGCCGGCAGCTAAGCAACCATCCTTCCTTCGCCGATCCTCCTTTTTATTGCCAGACATGGGTATGATGATCAATTTACCGTTCAGCCACTGAGGAACCTATTACTGCCGGGAAACAGATCATCCCATCGGACACATCGTCTGTGCAACCCTGGTCAAGACTTATTTGACCGTACACCATTACCCGCATCCCTGGGTAAAAACCATCTGTCCGCTGCGAACCATCTTTCTGAAGCTGCACCCAAACAGCCTGATTGTAATTATCGGCGTCTCCCCAAATGGCGATAAATTCATATTCATTGACCAGATGATAAACCGTCACAGGGAAATACACATACTTCTCAATGTGGTTGTTCAGGAGAGTCGTAAACTCGTCCCAGGTGTTGATGTAATCGTAATCTGGGATCTCTGTTGGCATACATGCGCCGCAGTTGGTGGCGAAGGTATAGGGCGTGGGCGTCAATGTAGCCGATCCCTGAGGCATAATCGTTGATGTTGGCGTTGGCGTGGCAGCAATACATCCATCACCGGTCTCTGATCCACAGGTAGGTGCTGGTGTACTTGCACCAACTTCGTTAGGCGTGTTGGTTACATATTCAATACTACTGGTGGCCGCGGTGGTACTCTCACATCCAATGATCCCCCACCCTAAAATCGGGACCACAATAACAGGAACCCCATCGTAACAAGTCTGCCCGGGCGCACAGGTTGGCGCCGGCGTGCAGGTCGCTTCGTACTCTTCACCTTCACCACAATTTTGTGTGGGACACGGCCACTCGCTGCAGGATACCGGGACAAATCCCACCAGGACTCCTTCTACCTTCGTGCTGCACCTATCTTCAGAGCAACCGTAGAACCAGGTAAAACAATCCATGGAGACGTCAGGGGTAGATGTTACCTGGCAATCCGCATCCCCTCCAAAAATACCCTCCTCACATGGGATCACGATCCCCGCCTGGTCCTGTTGGACGGTCACGGGAACATCGGCGCTATCATCGGCCTCACCCAGCAGACCGCACCCCGCTGATCCGAATAAAACCGCAATAACGATGGCAGTCATCCCATATTTCCGAAAGCGCATTTTCTATCCTCCTTCTTTCAATCATCTCCTGTTTTCATTTGCCAAGATAGATTATAGCAAGTGTTTGTCTCAAATCCTTTCCCACCAGACAATGTCAAGATTATTGCCAATAAACACGTAAGATACCCGGTGAGGTTAACGAGTTTACAGTTGTAGAATGGGTATATCAATAGCCTCTACCCATCGGAAGGATATTGTTTACTTTATCACGCCAGTTTTGACGGAACGACAAAACCATTCAACCGCTTCAGCATAATGGCCCATGGCTATCTCATCACCGTCATTTATGACCAACACGAAAGGAGCGTTCTTTGAAGATTCCGGCATCGTCAAATGAGACTTCAAGGCAGATTATCAATCCTGCGAATATCTGGCTCTCATAGCCGACCTAAACTGTCCCGCCACCGTCATTAGAGCTAAGCCAAAGCACATTTTAACAATCACCGGCAACAGTTAAACCGTCAGCTGGCATTAACCCCCAAAAAGCCAGGTTAGAAGCGAGAGGATAATGCCCTTTTGGAAAAGGGCATCCCTTATGCTCAAAACGTCAATAATTAATTACCAGGTTCTACTTTGTTGGCCGTCAAGGATTAACAACATACTATCTCATGCGTTGACTCGACAGGCTTTTCGTCGTTGTCAATCTAACAATATATACCCGAATATGACCATCAGCAAGGATAATATATCCAACTGGATACATCCCAATTCCATCACTCCCAGTCATAACCAGATATGTCCATCAGCCGGCAACCTAGGAGTTATATATTATGTTTTTGATCCCCGAATATTATTTATCACAACCGCCCCTCTCCCATAAAATAGATATTCACCAATACACGCCCGGATCGCTGGCGAATACCACCATCGAAAACGCCGGTCGCTATCTTCGGCACGCGACAAGCTATTTCTCCAATCTTTTATTTGCAGATCTCCCCACAGTCAACCATCCCAATATATCCCGAGACACGGCCAACTCGATCCTACAGGACCTGCGTTTACTCGACCAGGAATCAACTTCGCCTGAGAAGAGGCAGCAGTTATCCCTTTATTTTCAGCAATACTTCAAAGCCTTTCTTCAATGGTATAGCGAAAACGAACCCGCTCTGCAGGATATTGAAAATTTCTCTCCCGCCCTGATCAACTTTACCTGCGATCAGCATATTAGTCTTCCTGCAAACATCCAGAATTGCCCTGGGGCCGAGATAATCGAAGAGCTGCTGCACACCCTCCCAGGGCCTCCTTCCTTACAGTATATTTTCAGAAAAGCGTTTTCTGTATACGATTTGAAAATGCGCTTTGGCGCCAGCATCAATGACAGCGAATCTGAGGGCTTGCATTATCTCGGGAACAAGATCACCTATTCTACAAAAACTGGAACGCTTTACCTCAAATCTGCAGATCCTCCCCTTGTCACAGAGGCTCTTGGATTTTGGTTGGCCCACCAGTGCCTTCCCCACACCATATCCCATGGAATAAATCCCTTTATCCAAAAAGAAGAAGTCTTCACCCTCGCCGATCTGTTAACTCACTTCATCGATGACCATGAATTTTTTAGCGTTCTTTATATGCTTTCCAGAAAACCTGATGAGCGCCTGGAAAATACTCCCACGCGAATTTGGATGAGGTTGTTCAACGCTTTCGTTTACCACCAAACCAGGCTTGCCCAATTCCAGCCAATCCACGAGGATAATTGGCTGGAGATTTTTTCGGCCGATCCATACAGTCGTAAAAAGGGGTTCTGGCCGGCCGCCTATTGGTACAACTGGGAGGACACAACCCAGGAACTCACCTGGAACATCCTGCCCGTCATCACTTTCCAGATACTGATCGTTATTGCCAGCACATTAAACCAAAGGATGGCCCTTGCCGCCCAACAAACGGAAATGGAAATCGAGCCGCCAGCTATAAACAGACATTATCTGGTCAATCAGGAGTTATGGGCAAATTTATCTCCCACCTCAATATAGAAAGCGATACCTATCACCTGACATGCAGCCCCCCTCGCGCACATCAAACAGTTCGTCTGTCAAGCGCCTTATTTAACTAAACCTTCGGGATCGACAAGAACATCCTTGGCAATTTAAAATCCTCAACGTGTGATTTGTTTATTTTGTGTATAAATTAGGGATTAATACTTCGGTAATTTTCGCAGCTTTTTGGTTTCATCATTATTCTCATTGTTGCTTATAAATTTTATAGGATGCACTGGTTATATATTTTAACCAATGCATCCTTACCCTCATATTAGAATTTCTCAATCTTAATTAAGGTTCGCTCAATTCAATAAAATCCCCGTGCCAGGTGTGGATGATTACCTGACCGGTATACCCGTTAACACTAAGCATCCCTGCAACTTCACCGCCATCAAGCGTGTGAATAGTGTAATAACCATAAAACTGATCAGCATGATCATCAACAGTAAGATTTGTTTTGCCGCCATAGTTTTCCAGGTGATCAGCTGCGATCGAAATAGCTTCTTCGCTGCTGATTGGCATGTTTTGCCCATCACCATATGAACCACTACCCATCATGCCGCCACGCATATGTCCATATTTTAGATTCCACATCATTGAGGCGCCCTGCTCGTAATAGACATTCATCGTCCTTTGGTCTACTAGCACTTCGAAGGCGCCGATCCCAGTATCGCCTTCCACAATTTGAGCGTAGGCTTGATTATCGAAAATCATGATTTCACCAATCTGCAATTCGTTGATGCTATCATAATTCGTAAGGTAGTTATCAATTGCATTTTCAGCTTCGTTGATTGAGAGAATATCTTGAGTTCCTCTAAACCGTCCAGGTACTCCTTGCCAGAATCCCATCCTCGGGAAAAAGCTATTGTAGAATTGCCCAGGGAAGTAGAATCGTCCCAATAAGAAGCCACCAACACCAATCACTAAGAGCAAGCCAAGGATACCAAGTGTTATAAGTAAATTCCTTAAATTTTTATTCATTTTTTACATTTTCCTTCTAATTACCGGTTTCCATATCTAATTTCAAGTCGGTTCTTTTCAAAAGTTGGGCATTGATGGCCACGATAATTGTGCTTAGTGACATTAAGAGTGCACCAACAGCTGGCGACAACAGAATGCCCCAATAAGCAAGTACACCTGCCNNGGGAGGGCTATCACGTTATAGCCTGTCGCCCAGATCAGGTTTTCAATCATCTTCTTATATGTTGCCTTGCTCAATTTGATAATCCGGACAATATCCAGCGGATTATTTTTTACCAAAATTAGACCTGCGGATTCGACTGCTACGTCTGTACCACTACCGATGGCGATACCCACATCCGCACGAATGAGAGCAGGAGCGTCGTTTACGCCATCTCCAACCATCGCCACGTACTTTCCCCCCTTTTGCAGCTCTGCAACCTTCATATTTTTATCTTCTGGCAGGACTTCAGCGAAATAGCGGTCAATGCCCAGCTGATCAGCCACAGCCGCTGCAACTTTTTTACTGTCCCCAGTGAGCATCGCAACTTCAATCCCCATCTTATGCAATTCCTGCACAGCCAGTTTGCTTTCTTTTCTGACCACATCTGCAAGGGCAAACGCTGCTTGGATTTTGAAATCGAGGATCAGGTAAACAACCGACTGGCCTTTTTCACCAGCTGACTTTGTAAAGGCTTCAACTTTGGGTGAAAGTTTTACATCTTGAGTTTCCAGCAAGCGTGGTCCACCAACATAATACATCTTCTGGTTGACAACAGCTCTAATACCTTTACCCTTGATGGCTTCAAATTGAGAAGCGGATGGAATATTCAAGTCGCGTTCTTTAACAGCACTCAAAAAGCTTTTTGCAATAAGGTGTTCAGAATCACTTTCAACCGCAGCGGCAATTGCCAGTACATCATTTTCAACATCTGCTTCTTCGACTGCAATGGAGACAACCCCAAATTTGCCTTCGGTCAATGTACCGGTTTTATCAAACACAACAATATCAATTTTCCTCGCCGCCTCCAACGCAAGCCTGTCTCTGACCAAAATGCCATTTTTTGCGCCCATCGTTGTACTGATCGCAACAACAAGAGGGATTGCCAAACCAAGGGCGTGCGGGCAAGCAATCACCAGTACAGTGACAACCCGTCTGAGAACCTCCACATTGAAACCAATAGCAATGGTCCAAAAAATGGCCGTCAGTGCTGCAACACCGAGTGCGGTATAGAACAGCCATCCCGCTGCTTTATCAGCCAGCAGCTGGGTATAGGATTTGCTTTGCTGCGCCTGCTGGACCAATCTCATGATCCCTGCTAATGCCGTCTCATTTCCGGTGGCCGTAACTCGAACCCTAAGACTACCTACTTCATTACTGGAGCCCGCAATCACAGGACTCCCGGGTTGTTTCTTCACCGGGGTGGATTCACCTGTGATTAACGCTTCATTTACATCTGATTCACCTTCCACAACCTCTCCATCAGCTGCAACATTTTCTCCAGGGCGAACCAGGATGATGTCTCCATTTTTTAGTTCCGTCGTCTTAACTGTTTTAGTTTTTCCATCTTTAAGCACAATTTCTGCGGTATCGGGCATCAATTTTGCTAGTTCATCCAACGCAGAAGACGCTTTGCGAACACTGCGCATCTCCATCCAGTGGCCGAACAACATGATAACAATCAAGGTTACCAATTCCCAATAGAAACTTTCCCCAATTGGGAAAAACGTCGTCGCAGCACTATAAACAAAAGCAACACTGATTGCCAATGAAATAAGCGCCATCATGCCAGGTTTTCTATTCTTAAACTCGGGTATCGCCATTTTAATGAAAGGGATACCACCGTAAAGGAAGGCGATCAAAGAGAAGACTGGTACGATCCAATTGCTTCCCAAAAATTCCGGCATACTGAATCCCAACCATTTTTGTATGGATTGACTGTATAGGAGGACTGGGATAGCCAAGAGCAGCGAGACCCAGAATTTCTTACGGAACATCTGCTCATGCCCGCTATGGTCGACATGGGCGCCATGTCCTCCAGCTCCTTCGTGGCCTGCGTGGTGATCATGACCTGTATGGTCCATATGGTCTACATGATTTGAGGGATGGTTATGGCCCTCATGGTTACTGTGGTCCATATTATCCATCTGCTTATCATGATAATCTCCATGATCCATCCCAGTATGATCATGATTCATTAGCGAACTTTCGTTATGCTCATTTTTATTATGATTCATTTCTTTTTCCTTTCTTTACAGTTCACCCGTTTAAGAACCATTCTGAGTGAGCGATGCCAGTCCTTTTACATCCATTTATTATGAGCGTAACAGGACCTCAATCCAATAGGAATCAATTTTTAAATTTGATGGCATACCAATTATGGTCAACAGAAAAAGGTTATCCTCTGCTGTAAATTGCACGTTTTCAATAATTACATCCTCAATGGATTTTTGAGAGATCAGTTAAGGTCCTTTTTCATTTCATTGAATTCCTCACGAGAAATTTCTCCTTTTACATACCGTTCCTCTAAAATATCTCGAGAGGTTTTAGCTTTATTTCCGTTAAAAAGATTCGCTATCGATCTGTTATCCGACAACAGAACCTTTCCCAACCCGAGAGCAATCAAAACAACAATGCCCGCGAAAACCAAGAATATTAATAAACCGAAACCCATCATCATGTTTTTCCTTTCTTTTATTACCTTAATGTTATCGGTGAGCATTAAAGAGGGTTTAAGTTATTAGTAAAGATTTAGTAATGAACTTTGAGTTAAATTATCCAGCTAGTTCTGCATTGGAATGGTGAATGAGATTGTTGTACCTTTGCCCAATCCTTCGCTTGCAACCCAGATTTTTCCCCCATGAGCTTCAACAAGTTGCTTTGCTACCGTTAGACCAATACCCGTCCCCCCACTATTGCGTGAACGTGATTTATCAGCTCGGAAAAATCTAGTAAATATATGTGGCAGGTCCTCGGGCTTGATACCTTTGCCATGATCTTTAATGGATACTTCAATCAAACCCCTTTTTGGTTCACACGAAATTTCGACGTCTGTGCCACGGTCTGAGTATTGGTACGCATTGGCTAAAATATTTGTCAATACCTGTTTTATTCGGTCTATGTCAATTTCAACAGGGAAGCTTGAATCCTTGGTGTGGTTGATCAACCGAATCGCTTTCATTGCGTAGAGAGGAGAAAGATTTTGGATCACTTGGTAAATCACTTGACTGAGATCAGAATTGATTTTTTCCAATTTATACGCACGGGACTCGATGATGTTCAATTCCTGTAGATCATTAATCAACTTTGTCAGGCGATCAGCCTCCACCTGCACCTGGTAAAAAACATCCTCATCAGGAGTTATGATGCCATCAATCAGACCTTCCATAGAGGCTTTAATTAATGAGATTGGAGTCCGTAATTCGTGCGACACATCTCCAATTAATTGCCTTCGTTGATTCTCAGACATCTCCAGCTTTGACGCCATATGATTAAAATTGATGGCGAGTGTTTTTAATTCATCCATTTCGTCCATTTCAAGACCGTCTGGAATAGAAACTCGCTGGTCATATTTTCCCTCACTAATTTGGTAACTGATTTTCGAAAGTTTTTTAATTGGTGAAACGAATTCTCGGCTGAGAAAAACGCTTAATATGATCGCAAACAATAAGGATATTGGCAGCGCAAATTCTAAAGATTCATAAATCGCAGCCCGGAAACTTTCATAAAGATTAAAATTATGTTCTGCTAATGCACTCTCGTTTCCCACCAATAAGGTATTCATAAATTGCAGATGCTTCTCAAAGGCATTCGGCATCACCAGTTCTACAGCAGCAACCAGAACGAGTGTAAAAACAATAATGATAATCACGAACGCGAGGAATAGTTTTACGTTTAAATGGCTTTGGATATATTTCGCAAATTTCATAATGGTTCCGCCTCAAACCTGAAGCCGACGCCTCTGACAGTGTTAATTCCATGATTTTCTCCAAGTTTCTTGCGGAGATTTCCAACATGGACGTCAATAACTTTCAGGTCATCATAATAGTCATATCCCCAAACATTCCGCAACAACTGTTCTCGGGAAAGGACCATACCCCGATATTCTGCAAAGGTCGCAAGGAGGTCGAATTCGATGGGCGTCAACTCGATTTCATTCTCACCTGACCATACTTTGTGGCTCCCAATATCGATCCGAAGGTGCTTGAAATTAAAGGAGGTTGAGTAAACATCACTAGGAGAATCAATTCGTCTGAATGCAGCCTTAATTCGAGCTACAAGTTCCCTCGGGCTGAATGGCTTGGTGATGTAATCATCTGCGCCCAGTTCCAGCCCGATCAACTTGTCGCTTTCTTCGACCCGCGCAGTGAGCATAATTACCGGGGCATTGCTCTCACGGCGCAGTTCACGCAAGACATCCAGACCGTCCATTTCAGGCATCATCCAATCCAGCACCAGCA
>DPKV01000132.1:1983-6299 GCA_003542325.1 Anaerolineaceae bacterium | reverse complement strand
TACAATTTTCAAAGTATTCCTAAATAAAGAGAAAGAGCAACCTCAATAATGAGTGCAACCATACTGGTCGTTGATGATGTCGACACCGCTCGTGAGGCCATTGCCAAGAGCCTCCGCAAGGACAATTACAAGGTTCTGGAAGCTGCGACTCTCCAGGAAGCCCGGACTTGCCTGAATGAAGACCGAGTCGATATCTGTGTTCTTGATGTCAACCTGCCGGATGGCAGCGGGCTTTCTCTATTGGATGAGGTTGCCAATATGCCCTGGCAGCCCAAGTTCATTGTCATCACGGCGTTCGGTCAGATTGATGCAGCGGTGGACGCCATGAAAAAGGGCGCCATGGATTTCCTCACAAAGCCTCTAAAGATGCAAACCCTAAAACAGGCCATCACCAGGGCTGTTGAGCAGGTCGCCCTTCGCCGGGAACTCAACCAAACAAGGAGCGATCAGACATTATCCTTTGTCGTTGGCAACACGCCCCTCATGCAAGCTGTCATGAACCTGGCCAGACGTGCCGCCGAAACCTCCGTATCCATCCTGATCACCGGCGAATCCGGCACGGGCAAAGAGGTGCTGGCCAACTATATCCATCAAACCGGTCCCCGCCAACAAAAGCGCTTCGTCCCCATCAACTGCGCCGCCTTTTCCAGCACTATGCTCGAATCCGAGTTATTTGGTCATGAAGCCAATGCGTTTACCGGTGCAGGCAATAAGCGAAAAAACGGTCACCTGGAAGAAGCCGATACCGGCATCCTCTTCCTGGATGAGATTTCAACCATGCCGATGGAGATGCAGGCGAAATTACTGCGGGCGATTCAGGAACGGGCATTCTACCGTGTGGGCGGTACGACCCTGATCCGGGTGGATGTTCAAATCATTGCTGCCTCCAACCGGAACCTAAAGGAAATGATAAAAAAGGGTGAATTCAGGGAAGATCTTTACTATCGACTCAAGGTGGTGGATCTGGACATCCCTCCCCTCCGCAAACGGCGCGAGGATATCCCGGAACTGGTCGGCTATCTGCTCCGGGAAAACAATATGGAAATGGGCACCAACGTTCAGGAAGTCACCTCGCGCGCTATGGAAGCGCTGACAGCCTATGACTGGCCGGGGAATATTCGTGAACTCAAACATGTTTTAGACCGCGCCATTATCTTATGTGATGACCCCGCCATTGACCTGGTCCACCTGCCCCCGGAGATCAGCCAGGGCGTCGCCGACTGAACCGTTCCTCTTATATCGAGTATTTGGCACGTATCTTGCTACAACACCTCCAGAGACTACTTACCTGGAGGTGTTAGATGTTTACAACCGCTTTCGATTTTCAAATCACATTGGCGACCGTCCTGTTTCTGCTGGGCGTGATCGTCCTTGCGATCAGTATCTTCATTCTTACCCGGCAGGCTATCGGGCGGGATATCCAGACCATTGCCACCGAGACCACAAAACTGGCCGAAAAAGGGATTTCGGAAAATATCGCCGGCCTGGTTGGCAACGCTTCTTCCCTGATCAACGCCTTACATGATCTCTCCAAATCCAATGCTGGGATTGGGGTATTCCTTGTCTTCCTTGCGATTGCAATGCTTACAACTGCTTATTTCATCTCAAAGAACCTGGGAATGGTGCCCTAACCGTTAACTCGTCTATATTACGAGAATTGGATTTGACATGGCTATAGAGGTATTGCTCGATTTAATCAAGCAGCGCTTTCCTCCTTCCGAAAGACAGATTGCAGCAAAGGCATTACAGCAAGACCCGCTGGTCTGGCAGTTCGTCAACACTGAAGATGAATGCCTGCCTTACTTTGAATCCGCCGGGACAGAACTGAGTGCTTTCACTCCTGCCGCCCAGGCAGTCTGGTTGATCAGCCGGCAAAATGAGATTGAATCGGAATTGTTGACCCAACAAGACGGCACATTACCCAATGCCCTTCGGCAGATTGCGGGTAAAGCCTTTGAATCGACCTTCAATTCAGGCCTCCCACCCGCCGACTTGTATACCGCCGGGTTGTTGGCATTAGCCCTCAGGGAACGCCGCAAAATGGAAACCAGTTGGAGCGGCATCTCTGATGAGATCTTCATAAAGCGGGGAACCGCGGCTGGTCAGAAAAATGTACTGATCTGGCAGACGGTATTTTCGATTCTATTGTCCCTTCTGCCAGATTTCATTGATTTGATCCTGGAATTGATCCAATCCAGGAACGAACAACAAGCGAAGACTGGCGTTCAACTTCTGGTCCACTCAGTTTTATCCAATCCAACAACGAATCAGGAAAAGCTGGATTTACTATACCGGTGTGTTTCCGGCGAACCTATTGACCTTCAGTTGGAGGCGTTGAAATGGCTGCAAGCCAACCATCGGACGTCGCTTGGCAAGACCCTTACCCTCTCACTCCTCCAGGTCAAATCCAATGTTGATACCTTCGCCAGGATCTTTTCCGAGTGGGAATCCTTCCAAGCCATCTCCGGCGATGATGACCTTCTGGAAAAATCGATCCGGTTTACCCTTCCCGAAGACTTGAGCCGCTTTGCAGCCTTTTCTTATTTCAGCGGCGATTCTCAAAAAGCCTCTGAAACCTATCGTAAAGCCGTAAAGGTTCTGGATGTCATCAAGGCTCAGACACTCTTCCAGGCTGTCGCCGAAAGCACTCACCCTGATGACCAAACAGGATGGCTGGAGGTCGTACAATCTTTGCCAACATCGCAAAAAGCCCGTATGGCCTATATCCAGACTCTCATCGATGAACAAAAGACTGATGAAGCGCTGCGTTTGATGGCTGAACTCCCCGACTCACCGGCCAAATCTCTTCTGGAAGCGCAGATCGTTTCCGGTTCAAAATTATCCGTGTCGACCACCTCCACCAGGATTCCTGCTCCTTCACCGAGCTATTTCATCCATTCAGTTGAAATCAACCCCACAAAAGTCCTGCTGAATTCCAAAACAGCCCAGTCCATTGAGATTGACTTTGCTGATCCTGAAATGATCCTGATGGCGCGTGACCAATATATCCAATCGCAACTCTATGATAAAGCAATCGAACTCACAGCTTATCTTGAATTGCTTGAACCGGAAAACTCGGTAAACCCCCGAAAACTGGCGCATCTCTATGCGCTTGCCGGACGTTGGGCACAAGCTTATGCTGCCATTCAGAAAATTGTCAAAGATCAGGCAGCTCCAGCCATTGAAGACCTCCTCCTTTTTGCTGACTCGTCTCTCCATACAGACCGGACGGATATGTCCATCTCGATTTCGCAGAACATTCTCAAACAGGATCCGCAAAATCCAAAAGCCCTTATTCTGCTGGGTGAGGGTTTTTGGCAAAAAGGTGATGTCGTTAAAGCCATCCAGCACATGGAAAAAGTGGTGGAAGTTATTCCCGAAGAAGCAGAGACCTGGCTCTCCCTGGCTCGGATCTGGGAGGAAAATGGTCAATTTGACCGGGCATTGGAAGTCCTGGAAAAAGGTGCAGTCGCCATCCCCGGTGACCCTGCCCTCCTTCGTCAATTAGGCATCTTATTGCTGGATAAACAAAGCCCAACCGATGCCCTGACCTACCTGAAAAAAGCCAACAGCCTCGACAGCGAAAACGCTAAAGGACAATTACACCTGGCAAAAGCCCATTATCAATTAGGTCATTTTTCTGAAGCCTGGCAAATTTTGGAACCTTTCTTCGATAAATACGAAGGAAATCCTGATATTTCGAAATTGCTCGGCTTCGTCTTGTTAGGGATGGAAAAATCTGCACAGGCCAAACCTGTCCTTCTCCATGCGGCAAGCCAGTCACCGGAAGATGTTGAAGTCGTCATGGCTGCAGCGCGGCTGGTGATATCCGAAGCGGAAACGACTTTTGAAGAACCAAATAAAGCCGAACTCGACGGCATGAAGAACATTCTGGCTAAAGCATTGGATGCTCAACCGGATGATGCCTATCTCCAACTCCATCTGGCGGATATTGAACGGCTGCAGGGTCAATACCAGATTGCCCTGGATAGGTACGCCAATCTGGCAGACCGGATGACTTCGAATAAAGCAGGCCCGACCTGGCAGGTGCAATATGGTCTTGGACGCTCTGCTTTGTTGCTGGGCAATCAGGAAATGGGGTTGGCCGCTTTGCAGGAAGCCGCAGCCAAACAACCCGAAAACCCAATCATTCTACATGGTTTAGCCGAAGCTTATCAATATGCCCGCCTCCCTGAAAACGCCACAGACACAGCCCTGACCGCCCTAAAACTTGCGCCCCGGGATATTCAAAACATCCTCTGGTATGCTCATTTCCGTTCAGAGAACGGTCAACCGGATGAAGCAGTCAAAGCCCT
>DPKV01000132.1:0-1947 GCA_003542325.1 Anaerolineaceae bacterium | reverse complement strand
TTATCCGAAATGATTATCGAATCAACGCCGACATCCCATGACCTGGAACAGGTCGCAAAAATGGGCGTTCAATTAAACAACCTCGATCTGGCGATTAAGGCCCTGGAAAAAGCAATAGCTTTGAGCAGTGCCTTTAACCCGGAGCTGACCATGAACCTTGCCATGGCATACGCCACACAAGGTCAACGCCGAAAGGCATTGGAAACCCTGAACGCTTCTGATTCAATCCTGACCCAATATCCATCCATCGCCTTGCTGAAGGCTGATCTGTTGGATGCTCTTGGCCAATATCAGATTGCATTGGACACCTTGACCATGATCGAAGATGCTGCACCGGCGAAGTTACCCCTACCTGACCAGCCTTCGGAGAGCGTTACGAAGTCTCCGTTGCTGTATGCGATTGATTTCTCACTGCCCTCGTATTATGTCCGGTTAGGACAACTTCATCTGGCCCTTGGAGCTTCTGATGCAGCGGAGACCTATTTTGAGCGTGCATTGACTGTAAACCCCGCAGATCATAAAGCCCGGTTGGCATTAATGGAATGCCACACATTGCGACTGGCATTCAACACGGCTCTGAAGACAGCAAAATCGGATTGGACCTACCTGAAACCCCAGGACGCGAACGACCTGGCCTGCCTGCAAGCTGAGATTAATCTCTACAAAGATCAAATCGATCTCGCTGAAAAAGCGATGAAAAATGTTCCTGCAGAAATTACGTCCAACCCCCGGGTGCTGGCAATCAAAAGCCGCATGGAATCCCTTTTGGGCAATCAGGATCATGCCCGGGAGCTGCTCGATCAATCCCTGGACACCTTCCAGGAGAATTTCGATCCCATGCCATCTTCTTCGGCAAAGGATGCCTTGCGAAAGGCCATGAACCTGACTGCGATAGCTGAAGCGGCGTTGGCATTGAAGGACCTGCCGCTCGCCGTTGACCTGTATAGCCGCACCACAGACCATGAATTAAATCATCCTCTGTTTGCCTGGCGATACAGTGTCGCCCTGATGGAAGCCGCTGAAGCACAAAGGCTGGCAGAAGCCCTCTCCATCACAGCGCATGCCCCCGGCCTGTCTGTGGTTTCAAATGAAAACCATGCTCAGTTCACCCATTGCCTGGAAACGCTGGAACCCGTTCTTTCTCAAGAGGACTGGCTTTGCCTGAAGGCCAGAGGCCTGGCCGCTTTTGAAGGTGAATGGCAGTTTGAACTGAACATTGATCCCTGCCTGAATGATCCCGAATCGGCAGCCGCAGTCATCCTCAGCAGCAATGATGAGCTGACCGTCCGCCGAACGCTTGAAGCACATTCAGAGAACGCACAGGTCCTCCAGGCATTTGGTATCTATGCCCTCCGGCATGGAAAACCGGATGGGGTACAGATGGCTGAAAAAGCCTTGCAGCTCGACCCGGCGAATCCAGCTAATCATGCCTTACTGGCCTTCCTGAATAAGGATGAACCGGAGCAGGCATTGAAATCCCTCCGGACCGCGCTGCAATTCTGGCCCGAAGAAGCCGAATGGCATGCATTGGCAGCCGATCTGGAACTACAGATTGGCCTTCCCGAGTCAGCATCTGAACATATCGCTTTTGCGCTGAAGTCTGACCCGGACAATGCCAAGTTCTGGCAAAAATCCGCCGAGATCAAACTCAAACAAAACGATCTCGAACAGGCGCGTGGTGATCTCGAAAAGAGCATTAATTACCAATCCGCTGATGTCTCATCCTGGATGCAGTTGGCAGATGTCAATCGCAGAATGGGCAATGTCTCCGAAGCAATTAGTAATGTTAAGAATGCTGAGAAACTTGATCCGGACAACAAGTCCATCGCCATCAAGGAAGCCCAGTTCCTGCTGGACCAGAACGAATATTCCCAGGCTGCGAAAAAAGCGATTGAGATTCTTGAACAGGATAAGAACGATGATGACGCCAGGATCATCCTTGCCCAG
>DPKV01000022.1:4703-15174 GCA_003542325.1 Anaerolineaceae bacterium | reverse complement strand
AACACTGGGCTGAACGATCAGGAATTTGCGGAGCGGCTTCTGATGGAAGAAAAGGTCGCCGTTGTACCTGGATCAGCTTTTGGCGATGCCGGGATGGGTTTCGTGCGTTGTTCCTATGCCACCAGTTATGAACAGATCGAGAAAGCGCTGGAAAAGATCGGACATTTCTTAAAGAAGATTTAACAAGAAAATGTCCCTTTCTGTCTGTTTAATGGGACAGAAAACCGCCGGGCGCATGTATAATCAGTGCAATGTTGCGCTATGACCACGGACAGATTAATCGTTAAATTGTTCAATTTATAGAAGAACCTGTAATGGCGACGCAGCCTAAGCCTCCCTAAGGGAGTGACGTCGCCCCTGCGGATGTTCATTGAATTATGATTCACCGTTAGTGTGAGAACAGATCCTGATATGAAGCAGAAATCTCACAAAAACAAATGAATCTGTCACTGCGAGCTTCCAAAGGAAGCGTGGCAGTCTCAGGACAACGTCCAACCGCTGATATTTCCCATCGAGATCGCCACATCGGCCTATGGCCTCCTAGCGATGACAAAAAAGGTTAAAACAGGAATCAGGATGAAACCCAACTACACAGCCGACATCGGCCTGGAAGTCCATGCTGAATTTCAGACGCAATCCAAGATGTTTTGCGGCTGTCCGGTTGTGGATTCAACCCAGGCCCCGCCCAACAGCGCCGTGTGTCCGGTTTGTGCCGGGATGCCCGGTACATTGCCGGTCGTCAATGCTCAGGCGGTTGCTTATGCGCTGCGGGTTGCGCTGGCCCTCGAATGTGAGGTGGCTGAAACCAGCATTTTTGCCCGGAAAAACTATTTCTATCCTGACCTGCCAAAAGGCTACCAAATTTCCCAATATGAATACCCCCTGGCGCAGCACGGCATCCTGCCCGTTCGCACAGACGAGGGTTGGCTGAACATACGCATCCGTCGGGTGCATATGGAAGAGGACACCGGAAAGCTGACCCATGTCCACGAAGACGGGCAAGCCTATTCACTGATCGACCTGAACCGGGCAGGCATCCCCCTGCTGGAGATCGTTTCCGAGCCGGATATGCATACCGTTGAACAGGTCCGGGCCTATACCCGCGGCCTGCGAATGCTGCTGCAATACCTGGGTGTCAACTCCGGTGACCTGGAAAAAGGGGTGATCCGCTTTGAGGCGAATGTGTCCGTGCGGCCGGTGGGCAAAGTGGAGCTCGGCACCCGCGTGGAGATCAAGAACCTCAACAGTTTCCGCACGATGACGGCCGCGATCGCCTATGAACTGGACCGTCAAACAGACCTGCTCGAAGCGGGCCATAAAATCGCCCAGGAAACCCTCGGCTGGGACGAAACCAACCAGGTGACCGTTTCTCAAAGAAGCAAAGAAGAGGCGCATGATTACCGGTACTTCCCGGAACCTGACCTCCCGCCGCTGGTCATCAGTCTTGAACAGATTGAAACTGCCCGGGCCGCCCTCCCCGAACGGCCGGACCGCCGCTTCCGTCGTTTTGTTTCCGACCTGGGGTTGGATATCTACCAGGCGGACCTCCTGATCAGCGACAAAGCCACGGCTGATTTTTATGAGGCTGCCCTGGGGGAGATGACCCATCCCGATTCCACCCTGGCAGCCAACTGGCTGTTGGGTGAACTGTTCGGTCTGATGAATGAACGCGGTGAGACGATCGATTCTCTCCCCATCACCCCTCAAAGTCTGGCAGCGCTTTTGGGAGAATTGCAAAACGGCATAGTTAACAACGCCACCGCAAAGACCGTTTTGGCGGAGATGGTCGAAACAGGGAAAACACCCGTCGACATCATCCATGAATCCGGGATGCAGCAAATCTCCGACCGCGAGGCATTGGCGCAGGTCGTGACAAAGATCNNAATCTCCGATCGCGAAGCCCTGACACAGGTCGTGACAAGCATCTTCGCTGAATATCCCGATGAGGTGCAGGATTACCGGAACGGCAAAACCACCCTCAGACAGTGGTTCTTCGGTCAGGTGATGCGCAAGACCAATGGACAGGCCAACCCGGCTGTCGTGCAGATACTATTGGATGAGCTGCTGTAATACTTCACTTGATTGGGGTCTTTAAATTCAATATCACATTTCTCTGACCCGTAGAATTCCCAAATTTACCGAAACCCCTACCAATGAGTCAGAAAAGATATGCTCTGGAGCGGGCTAAAGCCCGCACTCCTTTATATTATTTAATCAGATAAAAGCCTCATACCCTTCTCAAGAAGGGTTTTAATCTCATCAATTGACGGAATCTTCCATCTTGAATACACTTAATCCATGACCCTGAAGGCGAAAAACAGCCTTGTGAAACGCTGGTGGGACCCGTGGGTTGCCGTGTTTTCTGTGGCTGCGGTAGTCCTCATTGGTGCGCGGCTGTGGGCAACCGAATGGACCGGCAACCTGCACACCCTGATGTTTCTCGCCTTTTTCGCCGGCACCGCCGGCCTGGCGCTTGGGGTTGCCCAATTTTCTCCCCTGACCACAACCATCTTTTCGTTGGTCTATGGCGCCTATTTTACTACCTGGCTCTTTGGAACCACGCTTGAGGGAAACCCCACCTGGCATGACCGGATTGTAAACATCCTCGGATGGCGGCTGCAAAATGCCGTCCTCCAATTCTTCCGGGGAGAGACGGTCGCCGACCCAATCCTCTTCCTGACGCTCATGGCAGTAATCATCTGGCTGATCAGCTTCCTGACAACCTTTATCATCGTCCGCAAAGGGGTTGTCTGGCCCGTCCTTCTCACCTTGATCGTCAGCCTGTTCATCATCGGCCACTACGACCAAAATTCCGCCTATAACACCAGCTTCCTGATGATTTTCCTGTTTTTCTCATTCATGCTCGTTGGCAGGGTGAGCTTTCTGCACAATAAACAGAGCTGGCAGGCTGAGGGAATCAACACATCCACAGGAGCCCAAAATGATTTTATGCGGACATTGTTTGGCCTGACCGCAATCCTGGTGATTATCGCCGCCTTGATACCCATCACTGCGCCTGCCATCACCCGTTACTCAAAATTCTGGGATGTGATCACCACGCCATTCACAAAACTCAACGACGAACTCTACACCCTGTTCGTCGCGGATAACCCCACGAAAGGCATTAAATCCGTCTACTTTGGTGACTCCCTTTCCCTGGGAATAGGCACACCGATCAACGAAGAGATCGTGATGGTCATCACGCCTGAAAACGAAGAACTGCCCGGCTATCGTAACTATTGGCGGACACGCAGCTACGACACCTATCTGGATTCGAACTGGTCCTCTGCCAACGAACCCACGTCAGAAAAGATCCTTCCTGAGGATTTTGATATCTCCTACCCGGACTGGGCGAGCGGGAAAACCGTCACCTATACCGTTACCAACCAGATGGAACGGATGATCAACATCTACGCACCCGGTGTTCCGATCCAGATAGACCGCCCGGTTGAGGCCACACTACGCCCCCTGACCGATACCGAAACGGATCTGATCGCCCTAGTGGCTGAACCCAATTTGCGGGAGGAGGACACCTACCAGGTCACATCCCGGGTGGTCGTCCCAACCGCTGATGCGCTGCGCACCTCGGGAACCGATTATCCGGATTGGCTGCTGCCTTATCTTCAAAACCCGACGGATTTTTCCCCTCGAATTATTACCCTGGCTGCCGAGATCACCGAAGGTCTGGAGACCAACTTTGACAAAGCTCAGGCAATCACACGGTATCTGCGAAATACCATCGAATACACCCGAACACTGCCGGCAATTTCGGAAGATGTAGATCCTTTGGAATGGTTCCTGTTTGATTCGCAAACCGGTTTCTGCAATTATTACGCCACCGTTGAAGTCCTGATGCTGCGCTCCCTTGGTATTCCGGCCCGATTATCGGTTGGCTACGCCGAAGGGGAATTTGACAGCGAAACGAACAGCTACACCGTTCGTAAGCAGGACAGCCACGCCTGGCCGGAAGTTTATTTTATAGGCTACGGATGGACGGTCTTTGAGCCGACAACATCTCAGGATGCGGTCGTTTATCCTTCCAGAGATGGCGATACAGGTTACGCGACTGCCCCTTCAGTAGAAGTTGACAATGAAGTGGAGGCCCTTTTGGATAAACCTTCTGATGAAGGGCTGCCCCTGGATCGAGAACGCAATTTCAGCGAACCGGAAATCGGGCTTTCATTTGGGTCCTCAGAAGCAAATCTCGTTGAGGAAGAATCGGGCGGCCTGCCGATCACTAAAACAACGATCATCATCGCCCTGATCATGCTCTTCGCCGGCCTTGTTATCTTCACCCGCCCGGGAACGATCAGGCGCAGCCTCAATTCCCTGCCAATAAGGTTGGAGAAGGCATTTGAAAAACGGAAGAAACAGGTCCCGGCCTGGCTGCGAAAATGGAGCAACGCCGCCCAGATGTCCGATACTGACAGAGCTTATCTCCAGATCGGCCGTTCCATCAGACGCCTGGGCACCGTACCGCTGCCTTCCCAGACCCCGCTGGAACGCGGGGACACACTGACGGAACTCCTCCCGCAAAGCCAGGAACCCGTTGATCTCATTCTGAACGAATACCTTCAGGACAAATTCAGCGACCATATCCTCGATGTGGATTACGCCAAATCAGCAGCGCGCCAGATCCGTCGGATGACAACCCACGCCTGGATCAAAGACATTTTCCATCAGACGGAAGATAAAGAACTGAAAAACCCCTAGACCTCCCTGACCAACTCCTTCAACGCACCCAGCCGTGCTTCGACCAGACCTGGCATAACATCCAATGCGTAAAATACACCGCTGCCCTCCACAACGAATGATGCCCCAATCGCGCCCATCAACCCGGCCGGGACAGGATCATAGTGCTCGCGGTAGCCGGCCAGGAATCCGCTGGCAAAGGCGTCTGCAGAACCGGTGGGGTCCACAACCCTTGCCTGGTATTGCGGTACAACCCATCTTTTTTTGCTCATCCTGTCATAGATAAAATACCCGGAGGACTCGGTCAGGACCACAATGAATTCCGGCCCGTATCCGGCCAACGCCTCCGCCATCTCCCAGAGGTCCATACTGCGCCCCTGAAAGAGCATTCGGATATCCTGCTCGGATGGAAAAAAAGCGGTAATATCCGAGAGCAGCCCGGGGATCTCCTCCCAAAAAGAAGGGTCCATATAGCCGGGAGAGGGAGAAAGAGTGATGGTGGTTGCCCGACCCTGCCGGAATACAGAAGGCAGGATGACATGGGATAAATAGTCAATTGGACAAATATGGACTGCACTGGCTTCCAGGAAAGAAACCGGAACATCCGAAATCTGGAGGGATTGCCTGAGTGGCGTCGTGCGGCTGCTGATGGATGCCTGCCGCACCTGGTATCCCAACAAACCGGGTGGAAACGCCAAACCCCGATCCGCAAAATGCTGTACCGGGTCATCATGGAACATCTTCTTTGGGTCTTCATGAGCAATAAAACGGCGTGTGTCCATCGAACCAGGCAGCACTTTTATCCCGGAGAGATCAAACCCAAGAGAGCGGAACCGGTCCAGCCAGTGCATGGGATAATCCTCTCCCAATCTGGCGATAAGACCACCCGTTTTCCCCCACAGGCTCAACCCGGCTGCGGCATAGGCCAGATTCCCGCCCAACACGTTGACCTGGGCTGGGCCGGATACCGGCAAAATATAGTCCTGAGTGAAACAACCGGCGATAACGAAGCGTAACAGGCCCTCGGATAACTCAGAGGTCATTCAGCATCCCTGCCAATCATTTCCACCAGTAAATCACGATATTTATCAATCTCAGGTACTTCTTCCGGGAACTGCATGTCCAGATCCTGAAGTGTTTTGACGATCACCGATGCTATGGTCAGGTTGCGGTACCATTTCCGGTCGGAGGGAATCACATACCACGGCGCCCAATCCGTACTCGTCTTGCTGAGCATATCCTCATAGGCTCTGGTGTAATCATCCCAATATTCCCGTTCATCCAGATCACCCGGGTTGAACTTCCAACGTTTTTCCGGCTGGTCCAAGCGGGCCAGGAAACGCCTGGCTTGCTCCACCTTGCTGACGTTCAGGAAGAACTTCAGGATCGTTGTGCCCTCGTCTGCCAGCAAACGCTCAAATGCGTTGATATGATCGTAACGTTTCTTCCAGACTTTTTCCGGCACCAGGCCGTGCACCCGCACCACCAGCACATCTTCATAATGCGACCGGTTGAAAATGACAATCTCGCCCCTGCCGGGTGTGTGGGGATGAACCCGCCAGAGATAATCGTGGTCCAGCTCCTTTGGCGTGGGGACCTTGAAATTGGCGACCTTCGTCCCCTGCGGGTTGACATCGCCAAAGACGTGGCGGATGGTGCTGTCCTTGCCGCTGGTGTCAATGCCCTGCAGGACAATCAGCACCTTATGTTTGTGTTCAGCGTACAGCAGCTCCTGCAATTGGCTCAACGCCCCTGCCTTCTCGACAAGCTGCGCTTTGCCATCTTTCTTCTCCAGATCGCCATCATACCGCGTGGCGAATTCACTCATTTTTACTTTTGATCCCGGGGAAACGCGGTACTGGTCCATGATCCCTTCCTTCGCTGGTTTTTGAATGGAGATAATTATAGTATAGGGAGAGAATTCTTGTTTGCTTTTACTCGTCGATACGGATCATGGTCGATGTAGGTCACGTGCCGCGAAGCGCACGTGACAAAAAGATAAGCTCTCTTGAGATCAATTTGTTGTTATGGGGCATGACCTCAAATATGATAACTAAGGTGCTTACATGATCTATAAACCCATGAAGGTGATTTGACGATTGAAAAAAATACTGATAATATTTTGATACAGAACAGAAAACGACATCTCAAAGTATTCGTAGAAGAAATTCCAAAACAACCGGTAGGGAATGATAAATATGGATAATTATGCCAAAATTGTTACTTTTAATGAATTTGAGCAAATCCGGGACGGCTTGGGCCGGATTGTTTGCACCTCAGGCGGATACGATCCGCTTCATCCCGGACATGCCACCTGTATCGTCGATTCTAAAGCCTACGGTGACACCTTGGTCGTCGTTGTCAACGGAGATAACTTCCTCCGGGTGAAAAAAGGCAAGCCCTTTATGGATCTGCAAACGCGTTGCCTGCTAGTCTCTTGCCTCAGAGGCGTCGATTATGTCATTCCCTTTGAAATCGAAGGCGATCAAACCGTCAATGTGGCCCTCCGCCGAATTCGCCCTCATGTCTTCACTAAAGGCGGCGACCGAGAGGATTACACTAATATTCCCGAATGGTCAGTCTGCCAGGAATTGGGAATCCAGTTGGTGCCACGGGTTGGGCTGCCAAAGTCCTTGAACAGTTCGAATTTCCTTGCTGAATGGGGAGAATTCTGGCAGGCTACACATACAGTAACAAAAATGTAGGCTGCGCTCCGATCTTGAGCGCACCATCAAAGAAAATTAACAATTGCAGTTATCAGAGGAACATATAAGAATTGGTGGGTTGAGAACCCACCTTTCATCTAAATGGAGAAATGAGATTATTAATCATTTCCTGAGATTGCTTCCTACGCCTTCGGCTTCGTCGCAATCCTTACAGGACGCTTCGCAGTGACAAAAGGATTTACCCCCAGCACCAATGTTTATAATATTGCTATCCGGAAAATTTTATCGGCTCGAAGGTTAAATTTATTGGCCCGAAATAGGCCTGGCCCCCATTCAGATAAATCACCGTGACCGAAGCCGGCGCAATCCGGATCCGCTGGAAATGATCCAGTGCCATCCCCAGGAAATGCGCCACAGCCAGCCGGATCAGGTCGCTGTGTGCCGTGCACACCACCACATCCTTTTCAGTGTATTCGCCGCTGAGTTCCATTAAAGCATCGACGATCCGCGTCTGGGCTTCCGTAAATCTCTCGCCTCCTGGAAAGCGGAAGGAAACCGGGCGGCCCTGAACGATCTTCCATTGTCGTCCTTGTCTGAGGTCTTTCAGATCCTTACCCGTCCAGCGACCGAAATCAATCTCATTCAAATCAGGGTGGATTCGAACTTCCAATCCCTTTACCCGGGCAATCGGTTCTGCGGTTTCCACCGCCCGCTCCAAAGGGCTGGAATAAACAACCTTGATCGGCATCTCAGCCAATTCCTCAGCCAGGCGCTGCGCCTGGGCCTGACCCTTCTCATTCAAATGAACGCCAGGTGTCCGCCCCGCCAGCTTCCCGTTCTTAACCCAATCATTTTCGCCGTGCCGGATCAATAGAAAAACAGCCATTTACTCCCCCCCAGCTTCTTTCCGGAGATCTGCCAGTGCTTTGTCCTGGGCTGCCCGCCAGCGTTGCACCCGTTCCTGCACCTGCGCTTCATAACCCTGGTCAGAAGGGTTATAAAAAGACTTCCCAATCATCGTCGTTGGCAAATACTGCTGGGGTGTCCAATGGCCGTCATGGTTGTGAGGGTAGTCATACCCCTGACCGTGACCCAGCCCCTTCGCATCCCGGCTGGCGTCCATCAGGTGCACCGGCACAGGACCGGCGCCATTTTCCTGGATCTCCGCCAGCGCAGCATAATAAGCCCCGGCAGAATTGGATTTCGGTGCAGTCGCCAGATAAAGCGTGGCTTCCGTGATCGGGTAAACGCCTTCCGGCAGACCGATATACTCATAAGCCTGGGCAGCGGCGTTCGCCACCACCAGCCCCATCGGGTCAGCCAGACCGATATCCTCGCCGGCCAGGATGACCAACCGCCGCAGGATGAACCGGGGGTCCTCACCGGCATAGAGCATTTTCGCCAGCCAATAAAGGGCCGCATCGGGATCGGATCCGCGCACGGACTTAATAAAAGCGGAGATGGTATCGTAATGCGCATCATCGTTCTTGTCATACATCACCGCACGTTTTTGGATCGACTCCTGGGCGACATCCAGGCCTACCCGGATGATGCCTTCCCTGTCGGGCATCGTCGTCTCCACGGCCAGTTCCAGGGCATTCAGAGCATTGCGCGCGTCCCCACCGGCCATGCGCATTAAATGCGCCATGGCTTCGGGTGATAATGCCACTTTTAGTTTGCCGTATCCGCGTTCCGGGTCTTCCAACGCCCGGGTCAGAATTTGCCGGACATCTTCTTCGGTCAGGGAATGCATTTCGAAAACTCGGGAACGTGAGACTAGCGCTTTGATCACGTCAAAATAGGGGTTCTGGGTTGTCGCGCCGATCAACGTCACCAACCCGGTTTCCACATGCGGCAGGAGCGCATCCTGCTGCGATTTGTTCCAGCGGTGTACCTCGTCAATGAACAGGATCGTCCGCCGGTGATAAAGTTTCCGCCGTTCGGTTGCCTCGGTAATCACTTTGCGCAGGTCGGCGACCCCCGCCAGGACAGCGGAGAGGCTTTCAAAATGCGCTTTGGTCAGGTTGGAGATCACCCGGGCCAGCGTTGTCTTGCCGGTGCCGGGTGGGCCGTAGAGGATGATGGATGAGAACATGCGATCCGCCTGAATGGCGCGCCGCAGCAACCGTCCCTCACCAATAATGTGGTCCTGGCCGATAATCTCATCCAGAGTCTGGGGGCGCATCCGGTCCGCCAAAGGGGACTCGTTTTGCATGCGCTCGTGCATAGCGTGATCAAATAAATCCATGCGCTGATTTTACCATTGGACGGTCGATAATGGAACATTTGTTTGAATTGGGACGATCACAAGAACGTTTAGGCAAAGAAAACGGGCGCAGTTCATACCGGCCCGCACCCGAAATACCATTTGAATATTGTCTCGACCTACCCTTATTGTTTGATCGTCTTTTTTAGTTCCTGGATCCGCATTATGATCTTAACTATGCTGAAGGAAAAGGCGGACACAATGATCAACCATAACACGAGTTTCCCAATTGTCAGCCATAATGGGGCATGATTCAGCACGTTGTTGATATTTAATACAACCAGATAGATTGGTTGAAAAATAACCAGAATGGTCAAAACGCGCTCATATTTCTTAATTTTACTGGCTGCGTCTGTGTAAATCTCCGGTTGATGATCGCCTTCTGCCGGGATGCAGAAATACTGCCAGCTTCCCAATTCGCCAAGGTGTTCCCACCCCGCATCTGTAACGTATTGCAGATAGGTTTCTTTTTGGGATTTTCAGTCAGACATAAAATCCAGCCGGTAGACATAATTTTTTGGCTCACCCTGCTCAAATTCATAACGTCCAAAGGAGCCCGGGCTTATGAGGTGATATCCCTGCTTGGACATTGCATTAAGCCATTGCTCTTCTTTTTCATCCTGCCAGGCCCAAAACCATTTACGTTTTACAATTAAATTTTTCATTTTCAATCCTTAATCTTCTTTAAGGGCTTTCTTTCCCAATCCGACCATTTGCTCCAGGCGGTCAAGCTGAGCGTTCAGAACAGCTTTCCCCTTGTCCGTCAGTTGATACTCCTTGCGGCGACCTTCTTCTCGCACCATTTCAATTATTTTTTCATTTTTAAGGGTTGAAACCGCGCCATAAA
>DPKV01000022.1:0-4554 GCA_003542325.1 Anaerolineaceae bacterium | reverse complement strand
CAGGACACGTACGCTACAAGTGATAAAAAATTATCATGGATAGCTGTTTTGAAAAGTCAAACTAAAAATGCGGCCTGAAAGCCGCATTCCATCAAGAGATTGTTGATCGTATTCCGTTCAATACAAGTAAAATTTTCGCCTAATGCAGATCAATACCCTTTATTCAGGTCCACCTGGTTATATAACGGCAGACCTGCCATATAGCGATTGAGATTCTGAATAAACAGAGACAGCCGCTCGTCTGCAAATTTATCGCTGAGCCAGGAGATATGCGGGCTGAGAATGACATTCTCCAGCTGCCAAAGCGGGCTCTCCACCGGCAAAGGCTCCTGCTCAAAGACGTCCAGGGCAGCGCCGGCGATCACCTTATTCCGTATTGCGTCCACAAAAGCGCGTTCATCGATTAACGCCCCCCGGCCCACATTCACAAGATAAGCCGTCTTTTTCATGGCGGCAAAAGCTTCCGCATTGAGTATGTGGCGGGTCTGATCGGTCAGCGGCAAAGTCACCACCACAAAATCACATTCCGCCAGCACACTATGCAGCGCTTCTATGGGATACAAGCGGTGGAAGAGATCGCCGTGCGGATCTCCCATCCCTTCCGGGGTATAGCCGGTATCCTCGGGGTGCATCACGTCGCGTTTCATCGCCAGGACCTTTGGGGCAAACGGCTGAAGCAGCCGGGCTACCTCACGGCCAATGCTGCCGTATCCCAGAATGCCAACCGTGCTGTTTCGCAGTTCAACCGGCATCAGGCCCTTTTGCCGGATTTGCCGATCCGGCCACGTCTTCTCAGCTTGATAATGCCGCAGCAGGGGAACCTTATGTCCCATCGCCAGCAAGGTCATCACAACATATTCCGCGATCTGCACGGTGATGACGCCGCTCATGGTCGTGGTAGTCACTTCCGGTGACAACCTGGTCAGGTCTTCCAGATAGCGATCAACACCGGCGGTATCGAACTGTACCCATTTAAGTTTCGGGGCTTTCGCCGGATCAGGCAGGATTCTTCCTGTATACAACGCTTCCACCTCAGCCCACTGCTCATCCGGGATGGCGGCCGCGTCCCTGACGTGGTTCACTCTTAAGTTGATCCCATCGGAGACGGATTGAATCCGCTCCCGGTCTTCTTTGGCAAGGTCGAGAGTTACCAGTAAATTAATTTCTTTTTTCATCGTTGCGCTTCCGGTCTGTTTTTTTTCTTATTCTACCCGCCCGGAACAACTAAATATAGATACATTGGGGATCCAGTTCCTCCCGCAAAATCCGGAGTTCATCCGCATTTGGCGGATCAGTGACAGGGCAATCCTCCGCCTGCTTCAGTTCCCAACCGGTGTTTGCCTGGGCTTCCTCAAAAGTCACTCCTGGGTGCAAAGCCGCCAGGACCAACTCGCCGTCCTCATTGGGTCGCAGAACACCCAGGTTGGTGACGACCGCTTCCGGCCCGCCCCCGCGCACACCCGTCTTCTTGCGGGCATCGCCGCCATCCAGGAAACCAATCGAGGTGTGAAAATCCACTTTTTCCGGGAAGCGCCGGATCTGGTGGGGTGTGATGATGTAACAGCGGTTCGCCCAGGCGGCAATCTCCATCGAGCCGCCGGAACCGGGGAGGCGCACCTTGGGATTCTGGTAATCGCCAATCACGGTCGCGTTGATATTGCCGTAGCGGTCGATCTGTGCGCCGCCCAGGAAGCCCACGTCCACATTCCCGCGTTGGAGGTAAAGCGTAAAGACATCGTACATACTGCACACCGAGGCTGACCCGGTGACCAGTGAAGGGTCGCCAATTGAAAGGGGCAGCCGGGAGGGCTGCGCGCCGTAGACGCCGGCCTCGTAGATCATTTGCAGGTTCGGCGCATGAGTCCGCCGGGCCAGGTTGCAGGCCAGGTTCGGGATCCCCACGCCTACGAAAACTACATCATTGTCCCGCAGCAAACGGGCGGCGTTGACGACCATTAATTCTTTCGGGTTATAGGTAAGTTCTGCCATTTAGAATCCCTGTCTAGTAATCACCATAATTGACCGGTTCAGAAAGGCGCTGCCCGGCATAGAGCCGCTGGTGCACTTCCGGCCCCAGTTTTTCCCAATAGGCCGCCCTGTCCGGCAGGTCGTAGACCCATTGCTGCAAATAAGACTGGATGCCCTCATCGGTCTTGCTGATCTCATCCCAGGCGAGATAAAAATCATTATCCCGATCGTGATAGCCCTGCGTATAGGAAGGATGAGCGCAGAAAGGTACTTCACAAACCGCATCCACCACCAGACCGGGGATCAGTGTCCGGTTGGGGTCGGAACGGATGACATCTTCCGGGACAATTTCCTCGGCTGTGAGGATCACCTTCCTGGCAGCGAAGGCTGCCAGCCGCTGCTCGCCGAGGATGCCCCAGACATGCGCATTCCCGTTCGCATCCGCCCGCTGGACGTGCACCACGGCCACGTCCGGTGTGAGCGCGGGCACCACCATGACATCATCGCCGCCATAGGGGTCCCTGACCCGTTTGAAGTTTGGGTTTTGCGCCTCCAGGTCCGACGCGCCGGTCAGCTTCATCGGCATGAACGGCAGCCCGCTGGCGCCCGCCTGCAGCCGGCTGATCATACTGAAATGGGAATATTCCTCCCACTCGAGTTCACCGGATTCAAGCGCAGCCCGCACCCGCCGCAGGGAACCGACACCCGGGTTGCCCATATAGGAGAAAATGATCTTTCGGGCGCAGCCGGCGGCCACCATCTGGTCATAGATCAGGTCAGGGGTCGCCCGGGCCAGGACCAGGTCTTTAATGCCCTGGCGAATGATCTCATGCCCGGCTGCAAAGGGGATCAAGTGTGTGAACCCGCTGGCGTACAGCAGGTCACCGGAGTGAACATGCGTTTGGATCGCTTCTTTTAATGTGGTTACTTTACCAGTCGTCATTATGGTCGTCCCATTCATCATCTGTTTCCTGCTCTTCCCGACTGTCCCGCTTCCTGAACATCGAAAAACGGGTATTCCGGTGCTGCTTTCGGCGCAGCCTGCTCCACAGCAGCAGCCCTAAAAAAGTCAGCCCCGCGCCGATCAAAACCAGGTTGAAGGCCGGTTCCCCGGAACTCTCGGCAGCGATACCAAGGACCAGGACAACGGCACCCACCAGGAGCATCAGGCAGCCAATACGGGAAAGCAGGTAACGAATCATTGTTTACGTCTAAAAACCGGATGGCGGACGTTCTCGCCATCCGGTCAAAAGATCTTAAGGAAATTAACTCAGGCCCGGCGGATAAAGGTCTGGATCTGTTCGTGCATATAGAGCGGCACGTAGTATAAACCGCCGGCATTCTTGCCGCTGGCACCTGAGCCTTTCCACCCGCCAAAGGGCTGGAATCCCGGCCATGCGCCGGTTGTCGCGCCCTGCGGGCGGTTGGCGTAGACCACACCGGCTTCGATATTATCGAAGAACCAGCCAACCTCTTCTTCCGTGCCGTAGAAACCGGCTGTCAGACCATACCGGGTACTGTTGGCCAGTTCCATAGCCTCTTTAAGGTCTTTCACCGGGTGGATCATGGTGATCGGGACAAACATTTCCTGTTTCCAGAGCTTGTGCGTGATCGGGACATCCACCGCCACGGTGGGCTGGCAGAAATAACCTTTGGCCAGCTCGCCTTCGGTGAGTGCCTCACCGCCTGCGAGAATTCTGCCGGCAGCCTTAAGGTCCTTGCAGAAGCCTTTGAAATCCTCATACGAACTCTTGTTGATGACCGGACCCATAAAGGTCTCGCGCTCAGCCGGGTCACCAACGGTTAATTTCCTGGTCAATTCAACCACACGTTCCACCAGTTTTTGATAAACCGGCACTTCCACAAAGACCCGGGAGCAGGCGGAACATTTCTGGCCCTGCAAGCCGAAAGCGGAGCGGACGATGCCGACCGCAGCATCCTCGATATCCGCGTTCCGGGAGACGATGGCCGGGTTTTTCCCGCCCAATTCCAGGATCGCGGGCCGGACGTAATCACCGGCAGCGAAGGAGCGGTAGATTCCCATGCCAACATCGAACGAGCCGGTGAAGGTCAAGCCGTCCACATCCTTGCTCTCCGTCAGGACCTTGCCAACGGACGAGCCGGGACCCGTCACGAAGTTGACCACGCCATCCGGAATACCGGCCTGGCGCATGCAGTCCACCAGCAGTGCGGAAGTCCAGGACGTGTCGGAGGCGGGTTTGATGATAAGGGTATTGCCAGCCACCAGGGCTGCACCGGAAGGACCGCCAGTGAGCGCGGCCGGGAAGTTGAAGGGGCTGATCANNGTTGGCTTCCATCTGGGCGCAGGAATAGCGGATCAGTTCCGCCATTTCGGCCGCATCGCCGAGGGCTTCCATCCGGTTCTTGCCGACTTCGAGGGTCATCACTGCGCCAAACTCAAACAGCCGCTGGTCAATCAGGTCGGCGGTCTTCCTCAGCAGGTAGACCCGCTCGTCCCAGTTCATCCTGCTCCACCTGGGGAAAGCGGCGCGGGCCGCCGCGATGGCATCCTGGGCGTCCTTGGCAGTGCCTTTCTGGAAGGTCGCCAGGTGCAGCTCTGTATTT
>DPKV01000023.1:8465-11011 GCA_003542325.1 Anaerolineaceae bacterium | reverse complement strand
CATCCTTGATCAATGGGAAAATGCAGGTAATGAAGGTCCGCCCGGACAATTTGCTGACAATCCAGCTATCCAGCGGCGGGTATGACGAATCGGAACCGGCATGGTCACCGGATGGGACTCAACTGGCCTATATCCGGATCCGCAGCGTTGGGCAAATCTGGATCATGAATGCCGATGGCAGCGATCCAATCCAGTTTACCCGCTCGGGTGCGATTGACAACAGCGACCCGGCCTGGTACCCGCGGGAAAACCTGATCCTTTTCAGCCAGGTGTTGGGTTTAGGCAGCCCATCCAAGCAGCTCTTTGGTATGCGTTTGCAGGATATGGGTGAGGCGGAGGAATATGTGATCCTCCCCGGCTCGCCTTCGGAGTATACGCCATTGATGGATAATGTGGACGTCTCCCCGGATGGCTACTGGCTGGCTTTTGATTACTGGTATTTTAATGTCCTCTCGGACATCTATATCATGGCTTTCCCGGGAGCCAACCTGATCCAGATGACCGTGGACCCCGCACCGGATTATGATGCCGCCTGGCGGCCCTTTCCCTGAGGTTGGCGGTTAATACCCCATAACCCGGAAAGCATTTTTATAAAGAAACACACAGGAGATGCCGGTGAGTTTAGAGGTTAATGACCTGCTGAGTGAGCGATATCGAATAAAAGCGAAATTGGCACAAAGTGGGATGGGGGCTGTCTATCTGGCGCATGATGAGACCCTGAATGTTGACATCGCTATAAAAGAAAATCTCTATTCCACTAAAGACCATTCCCGGCAGTTCAGACGGGAAGCGACGATCCTTGCCAATGTGCGGCACCCCAATTTGCCACGGGTTATTGACCATTTCATTATCGCTGATGAAGGGGAATACCTGGTCATGGACTATATTCCCGGCCAGGACCTGTGTCAGCGCCTGGAGAGCCTGGGTGGACCGATGGCTGAGGAAGAGGTCGTTTGCATTGGTGCGGTGGTTTGTGAAGCGCTGGCTTACCTCCATTCCCAAACCCCACCGATCATCCACCGGGATATCAAGCCAGCCAATCTGAAATTGACCCCGGATGGACACCTGGTTCTGGTGGACTTTGGGCTGGCAAAAATGCTGGCTCAGGGCGAAATGACCACCGCAGGGGCAAAAGGCATTACCGCCGGTTATTCACCGATCGAGCAATATGGAGAGGGAACGGATACCCGATCCGATATTTATGCCCTGGGTGCGACACTGTATACGCTGCTGACAAACGAAATTCCACCTCAAGCGCTGGACCGGGCGCTTGGACAGGACCCCCTCAAGTCGATTGAAGTAATTAATCCGAAGGTCTCTCAGCCGGTTCGGGATGTGATTGAGAAAGCGATGGCGGTCAGGGCTGAAGACCGCTTCCAAAGCGCGCTGGCTTTTCAGGAAGCACTCCTGGCTGCGCATCCGTTACCGGATTTTTCATCCACTGGCGTTTTAATTCGACTGACAGGTGAGAGAACAAAGCCGCCTCAGATCGTCAAACCAGCCGCAGAACGGAAGGAGATGGGCGTTTGGCGGTGGTTGGCACCGCTTCTGATCCTTTTGGGTGGCGGAGTGACTGCGTTGATCCTGCTGCTGGGACACAGCCCCGAGAAGAGGATAGGTGTTGAGGTCACCATTACCGCAACCGCGGCGGTTGCGCTGGAACCAAGCCCAACCGGTACGCTCACCCAGGCGCCGACACTAACCGAGGCGATTGCTGGATTGGAATCCTTAGCCACGCTTACCCTCACCCCGGCACCTCAGGGAACACCTGAAGGCGGCGGCATGGGTCAAATCGCTTTTGTCTCCGAGCGCAGCGGAACGCCTCAAATTTATCTGATGAATACGGATGGCAGTGANNATGGGTTGTCCCTGGCCTATATCTCTCCCTGTTCGGGATTACAGGAGCGCTATGAGGGATCCAGTATCTTTATCCTGAACCTGGAAAACGGACGGATCAATTTAATTTCCACCTTTGCGACCGGGGATTATGACCCGGCCTGGTCACCGGATGGGACGCGCCTGGCCTTCACTTCCCTCCAAACCGGGAAGCCGCAAATATTTATCTATGAACTTGTCGATGGCACGGCCCACCGCTTGATGAACCGGACCACCATTAACCGCATGCCCGCCTGGTCCCCCGATGGGGGTCAGATCGTCTTTGTTTCGCCCAGTCCGGTCACCAATAAGCCAATACTTTTTTTGGTGGACGCGGCCGGCCAGGGGGATCCCCGAATCATATTGGGGCAGAATTACTCGGAGGCTTACCACCCGGCCTGGTCGCAGGATGGGGACCTGATCCTGTTTGACCTGGGGAAGGAACCGATATTGGGTGGGAGGCAGCTTAGTACGGGTCAGGATATGCCCATCCCAACTTCCCTGACCATTGCTCAAAATCCGGCTTTCTCACCGGACGGGAGTTGGATCGTTTTTGAGGGCGTTGGACGGGAACCGGGTTTGGAGATTTTCAGGATGCTGAACACCGGCGAGGGATTAACCGTATTGACCGATGACGCAGCAGACGATTACCAACCCGCCTGGCGGCCATA
>DPKV01000023.1:3447-8396 GCA_003542325.1 Anaerolineaceae bacterium | reverse complement strand
GGCTGATGGCATCTTCCACATCGGGGGAGATGCCTGAAAGCGCCAGAATGCGTGTGGGAATGGTTTGCTCGCCCTCACTGAAGTTGCTCAGGATAAGCGCCTGGCGTCCATTGCCCCGGCGG
The DNA here is from genome assembly GCA_003542325.1 of Anaerolineaceae bacterium. Classification (GTDB taxonomy): domain Bacteria; phylum Chloroflexota; class Anaerolineae; order Anaerolineales; family Anaerolineaceae; genus Brevifilum. The sequence continues at coordinate 8,274 of DPKV01000023.1, read as the reverse complement.
AGGTAACCAAAAACGTGGGGGTTGCCGGTGGGAATGAATTCCGCATCGCCATCGTTGAGGATGGGTAACGTCTTACGCAGTTGGATGATTTTCTGCAAACCCTGGAAGATCCGGCCGGAGACGGTTTTTGGATTTTCTCTTTGTTCGTAAAGCTTCCGGTCAGCCTCAGGGCGATGCACCCAGCGGGAATCGTCCGCTTTGAGAGGGTCTTCCCGGAAGGAATAATCGTTGAGTGCCCCCACCTCATCGCCGAGATAAATGAGCGGGATTCCGCCGATGGAAAGGATGACGCTGTGCAGGAGCAGGATTCGGCGGATCGCCAGATCCACTTCCGTCTCAGTCTCTTTGGTGATCGCTTTTTCCAGCCCGGCGAGTGAGGCCAGGGTGCCGGAAATACGGGCATCCCCGGTTTTGGGGTTTTCCTGGAATGGGAGACCCCGGGCAAAACTGCCTTCAAAGCGCCCGGTATAGAACGCGTTCAGAAACTGGCGGTGGTCAAAGGGATTGATCCCTAAAGCCCAGGCGTCTTCGTCTGAAAACGTCCAGCCAATATCGTCGTGGCAGCGGATGTAATTGACCCATGCGCAGCCTTTAGGGATTGCATACCGCTTCATCATCGAGGCTTGCAGCAGATTGACCTCCCGCGTGGCGAGGGTGTTCCACAGCAGCGCCATCAGGAGGGGATTGTATGAAAGCTGGCATTCTTCAGGGGATATATAATGCGCGACCTCATCGGGATGCACAATGGCCTCTGATTTGAACAGCAATGCGGGGGCAGCAATCCGGCAAATGGCATTATAAGCCTGGATAACGAGGTGCGCTTCAGGCAGGTTTTCACAATCGGTGCCAAGGGTTTTCCAAATAAAAGCGACGGCATCCAGCCGCAGGATCTCAATCCCCTGGTTGGCGAGGAACAGCATTTCCCCGGCCATCCGGTTGAAGACCTCCGGGTTGGCGTAGTTCAGGTCCCACTGGTTGCTGTGGAAGGTCGTCCAGACCCATTGCTGGATGTCCGCAAAATAGGTGAACGCGCCGGGATGTTCATTTGGGAAGATCTCCCGTAAATGCGCTTCATAGGCGTCCGGCATTTGCCGGTCGGGGTACATGCGGTAGAAAGCTTGATAGGTTTCTTCTCCGGCTTTGGCCCGGATGGCCCATTCATGTTCGTCGGAGGTGTGATTGAAAACAAAATCCAACACCAGGCTGATGCCTTCCTGGCGGAGTTCACCCGCCAGAGAGCGTAATTCCGACATGGTGCCCAGATCGGGGTCCACTTCGCGATAGCTGCTGATGGCGTAACCGCCGTCATTCTCGCCTTCCGGGCAGCGGAACAGCGGCATGAGGTGGAGGTAGGTGATGCCAAGGGATTTAAAATAGGGAATCCTGTCTCGTATCCCCGCCAGGTTGCCGGCAAACTCACGGACATAGCCCACACCGCCCAGCATCCTGTGATCCTGAAACCAATCCGGGTTCTTTTCTCTGAGAGCATCCAGCGTTTTTAGGGATTCGTCTCGTTCCAGCCAGGACTCCGCCATCAACTGGGTAAGGGCTTCAAGGTGGAAAAAGAAGTCGTACCGATCGCCATATAAGCGCAGGAGGATTTTGAAAAGCCTGGGAAAGTGCGCTTCCATGCGGTGGATAAACAGTGCCCATTGTTGGGGTTGTTCGGAAATTTGATCTGAAAACCGATCTTCCAACCGGGGGAATAACCGGTTCAGACTTTTTTGTGCTTCTTGTTGAAGATCAGTTTCGAAAGAATTCTCAGGCAAGGTTTACCTCTAAGGTCAGTAATAAAAACGGGAAACAGGATTTTACACTTTCAGGAAGGTTTCAACTTCCCGCAGGGTCGGCAGGGCAGGGATGGCGCCCCGCTGAGTGGTTGTGAGTGCGCCGACGGCATTCGCGAATTGGCACACAGTACGGAGTTCGTTTTCGGCGCGCAACGCGTTTGGGTTAATCAACAACCCCCGCAACAACCCGGCGACAAACCCGTCGCCTGCGCCGGTGGTGTCAACCGGTTTGACCGAGAATCCTGAGACCGTGCCCCGAAAATCCGGTGTGAAATAGGCGCAGCCCTCTTTACCCAATGTTACGATCATCAGCCGCAGGTCCTTGTGCCAGAGTTTATCTACGGCCTGGGCTGTGTCGGTTTCACCCGTCAGAAAAGTTAATTCTTCCTCGCTGACCTTGATCAGCGCAGCCTGTTCCCAAACGCTGAGCATCCCCGCCTTAGCCGCATCCGCATCCGGCCAGAGCGCTAATCGCAGGTTGGGGTCATAGGAAATCAACAATCCTGATTCTCGTGCGGTGCGCAGGGCGGTCAGGGTGGCGGACCGGGAAGGTTCTGAGATCAGGCTGATGGAACCGAAATGGAAGATCTTGGCGTTTTGGATCAGCTCCACGGCGACTTCTTCAGGCCGGTAAAGCATATCCGCGCTGGGGTGACGGTAGAACATGAATTCCCGTTCTCCGTCTGCCCGAAGGGAAACAAAAGCCAGGGCCGTGCGGGCCTCATCTGAGAAGACCAGTCCTTCCGTATTCACACCGGCTTCATCCAGTGTTTCTTTTAGAAACCGGCCGAAGGCGTCTTCGCCAACTTTGCCGAGGAAGGCGCAGGTGACGCCCAACTTTGAAAGGCCTGCGGCCACATTGGCCGGCGCGCCGCCGGGGGCTTTTTTGAAAGCCGGCGCTTCAATCAGGCTGACCCCGGAAACGGTGGGGACAAAATCAATTAACAATTCACCGAGGGTAACAATATCAGTCATGAGTTGGTTTTCGCTTTCCAGCTTAGGAAGGGTTGCTTTACCGGAGAACACTCTCGGCTTATGCAACGGCTTCTTAGGTGGTTTGACGTTCAACGATCGAGAGTGGTAAACGTACATGACGTACGGGACGGTTTGGGTCTCCCAGATGGGAAAGCAGGATCTCAACTGCCAGCCGGCCGGATTCATCCAGCGGTTGCCGAATGGTGGAGAGACCGACGTAGTCGGCGATATCTAGGTCATCAAAGCCCAGCACGGCCAGGTCTTCAGGAACTCTAAAACCCAATTCCCGCGCTTTATTGATGACGCCAATGGCTTGAAGGTCGGTTGCGCAGAAGACCGCGGTAGGCGGATGGGGAAGGGAGAGCATGGGCCTGATTTTTTCTTCTGCGTCCTTGACCTCATAATTGGATTTGCAGATCAGTTCATCTGGGAGTGAGATACCCGCTTTATCAAGCCCTTTTTTGAATCCCAGCAACCGCAGGGTGATGGGCTCAATCGTATACGGCCCCAAGTCAGATGTGTCTCCGATGAAGCCCAGGCGTTGATGCCCTTTGTTGGTGAGGTACGCCGCAGCCATTTCTCCGCCGGCGATATCATCAATTTCAACGGTGTTCAGGTCCTGGCGGGGATATTCGATCAGGACGGTTTCCAGGTCATTGGCTCTTAGCTTTGCGGCTGATTCGTTGTTCACCCGCAAAGACAGCAGGATCAATCCTTCCAGGTGACCGGTTAAGGGCAGGGTGGCCAGATAGTGGTTGAGATGGTCGATAGACTCGACGGTGAAGATCGTCAGCTCATACCGGGTGGTCAGCAGGCTTTGGGCGATGCCTCGCAGCCTTTGGACGAACGCCGGGGCGGTAAAAAAGGGGGCCAATACACCGATCCGGGCGAAATCCTTCATCGCACGGGCCCTTGCTTCCGCTTTGGGTACAAAGGATAGCCGGTCGATGGCGTTTTGCACACGCTCACGGGTGACGTCACTCACGTTCGGACTGACATTAAGCACCCGGGATACCGTAGAAATACTGACGCCGGCCAGACGGGCGACGTCGTAAATGGTTGGCGTGTGGTCAATTTTCTTTCGCATAGGACAGTACGATCGGCAAGATTATCTGGAACTGCTTCCAGGAAAGTAATTTCATCCTCATATTAACATTAAGTATTTTAGGTGTCAAACACAGCTAAATTTTTGGGGTTTTATTTGCCTTCCGCGTATAATGATGTAACCAAGATTTGAAAACTTGCATCGAATCATTAAAAAGAATGAAAAAATTAAGAACTAAAGGAGCATCATGGAATATCGACATTTAGGTAAGGCTGGCGTAAAAGTTTCGGAATTATCCCTGGGCGCCTGGGTGACCTATGGCAATCAATTTGGAATAAAAGAGGCCAAAGAGATAATGTCCGCAGCATTTGAAGCGGGCGTTAACTTTTTTGATAATGCAGAAGCTTACGCTTCCGGTCAGGCTGAAACCATCATGGGCCAGGCACTCAAGGAATTGGGCTGGGCCAGAAAAGATTATCTTGTTTCAACCAAGATTTTTTGGGGAGGCCAGGGGCCCAACGACAGCGGTCTGTCTTATAAACATATTATTGAAGGTGTGAATGGCGCGCTGAAGCGGTTGCAGCTTGAATACGTGGACTTTATCTTCGCCCACCGGCCGGACCCGGAAACGCCGATTGAAGAGACGGTGTTTGCTTTCAACCAGGTAATCCGTGAAGGCAAGGCGTTCTACTGGGGCACGTCTGAGTGGTCGGCCGCCGAGATCATGCGGGCGGTCGATTTTGCCCGGCGCAACAATATGCGTCCGCCATCCATGGAACAGCCGCAATACAATCTGTTCCACCGGCAGCGGTTTGAGGTGGAGTACGCGCCGCTCTATAAAGAGCTTGGGTATGGGACAACCACCTGGAGCCCTCTCTACGGCGGCTTGCTGACCGGGAAATATAACTCCGGGACGATCCCCGAAGGCAGCCGACCAACACTTGGGGATTTTGGCTGGATGAAAGAACGGGCTGAGGACGAGGCCAAACTGGCCATCACCCGCGAACTGGCAAAAGT
>DPKV01000023.1:0-3389 GCA_003542325.1 Anaerolineaceae bacterium | reverse complement strand
TGAAAGCTGTGAAGGTCAAGGAGAAACTGACCGATGATGTCATGGATCGGATCAATGAGATCGTCAAAGGCATAGAGGACTGAGCCAATCAAGCTTGTTAGTGAAATACAAAAGGTCATTCCCTTGGGGATGACCTTTTACAATTAATTCTTTGGTTTTGCTGCTTTAATAATGTTTTAAAATATCATGGTGACCGACATCAACGAGGATAATCATTCTATCCCCTTCATAGTACCAAATAATGCGGATATCCATGTTGACGCTGCATTCGTATAAATCATCTGTCCCCTGAATGCGCTTTGTTCGTAACGATGGATGGGCCGGATTTTCAGCCAACAATTCCAATTTCTTCTTTAAGAGGTTCTTTTCTTGTTGAGTTAGCGTATTAAAGTGGTTTTGAAAACGGTTTGTAAAGCTGTATTGAAAACGCATTAATTACCCTCGAGTTTTACAAACAATGCATCAACACTATCGAAAACAGGTTGTTCACCGGAGGCAATTTTTGCTTTAGTTCCCTCGATTTCTTTACGGAGCTCGTCAAGGTATTTTTTGGGATAGACGGCAACCGGCATAATGCAGATGACACCATCTCTCTCGGAAATTTCTAATTTGTCACCTTCAGAAAGACCAAGCTTGTCAACGAGTTCTTTTGGTATTGTGATTTGAGATTTTGGTCGTAATATGGCTAACATGAGAATCATCTCCTTTGTGTGATAGTGGGAAATTCCTACTTTCCAACCACAGTATACAATATTTATCGATAAATGACAAATATCGATTTCTGGTTATATTTTCTCGATGACCTTGAACTTTTAGCGAGAGCTGCATTTAGGTGTGCCGCAGCTAACGTGCTACAATCGAATATATTTGTTGTTACCCATGTACGAATTTTGGCGTTCGGTACAACCCATTTGTTGGAATAAATTCTTATTGTCGTTTATTTTTATTCCCTCTCGCTTTTATTTCAATTCATTAGCGGTTAAAATGACATTATCCTGAACACGCCAATAGTCAAAGGACCACCTATGCCTCCAGTTTTATATCTTCTTGACGGTCACGGCCTGGCTTACCGGGCTTACTATGCCCTTACGGCAGGGGGTACCCGCACATCTGCCTTTCAAACCAGCAGTGGCGAGCCAACCGCCGGCGTTTACGGTTTTACCAGCATCCTGCTGCGCATCTTTGAACAGGAGAGTCCCGACTACCTGGCGGTGGCCTTTGATGTCGGGAAGACTTTCCGGCATGAGATGTATGATGGCTATAAAGGGACCCGCGCCAAGATGCCCGATGACCTCCGCAGTCAGGTGGAGCGGATGCGGGAAATCGTGGATGCTTTTAATATTCCCCGGCTTGAAAAAGAGAATTACGAAGCGGATGATGTGCTGGGCAGTGTGGCCCGATGGGCCTCCGAGGAAAAGGGGCTGAGCGTCAAGATCATCACAGGCGATAAGGACCTGCTCCAGCTTGTCACCGACCAGGTGGTGGTCAATCTGGCCGGCAGTAAACTTTCAGATGCGAAAGATTATTTCCCGGAGGACGTCAAGCAGAAATTGGGCGTCATGCCGGATGAGGTCGTGGATTTAAAAGCGCTATGCGGTGACACATCGGATAATATTCCCGGGGTGAAGGGCGTTGGTGAGAAGACAGCCGTCAAACTACTGGACGAATTCGGCTCACTGGATGAAATCTACTCGCATCTGGAAGAGATTTCAGGCCGGGCAAGGACCGCGCTTGAAGAATATAAGGACGACGCTTATCTTAGCCAGGAACTGGCCCGGATCGTCACCGATTTGGACATCCCGCTCGACCTGGACCAGGCCCGGATTGATCGGTTCAACCCCCAGGCCGTGGAAGACCTGTTCCGGGAATTGGAATTTCGGAACCTGACCCGGCAGTTGAATACTCTCGTGGGAAAGATGGACCCGGTAGTGCCGGGTGGGGCACAACTGGGGCTGTTCGCATCCGAAGCGGGTCAGAAGCAGGAAGAGCATGCTGCGGCTGATTTGAACACGGTCCTGGTCGATACGCCTGCTGCCTTGGCGGCATTGAAAGCGGCCCTGAACCAATCAGAAATGATCGCCTTTGACACCGAAACGACGGACACGGATGTCATGCGCGCCAGGTTGGTGGGGATTTCTTTAGCTGTAAATGAGGATGAAGGGTATTACATCCCGGTCGGGCACCGATCCGGCAGGCAGTTACCTTTGGCGGAGGTGCTGGCTGCTCTGAAGGACCCCCTGACGGACCCTAAGATCGGTAAAGCCGGACATAATCTCAAGTACGACTATCTGATGCTCAAACGGGCCGGGTTGGTGGTCTCGCCGCTGACCTTTGATACCATGATCGCCGAGTGGCTGATCAACCCCGCTTCACGCAACCTGGGACTGAAGAACTTGGCCTGGGTTCGATTGGGCTATGAGATGACCCACATTGAAGAGTTGATCGGCAAGGGAAGCGCGCAAAAAACCATGGATGCGGTTCCGATTTCAGAGGCGGCCGGCTACGCTGCGGCGGATGCGGCCATCGTCATGCGGCTGATCCCGCAATTGAAGGAAGAATTGCAGACCCAGGCAGCCGAATCCCTGTTTGAGACTATGGAGATGCCGCTGATCCCCATCCTCGCGCAGATGGAAGAAACGGGCATCCTGTTGGACAAGGATTTCTTTAAGCGTTTTTCAAAGGAATTGGGGGAACGTCTCGCTGAGATTGAGACACAGATCTATGCCGCTGTCGGGTATCAATTCAATTTAAACTCCACACAGCAGCTTTCAGAAGCGCTGTTTGAGAAATTGGGCCTGGAGCCGCCGGACCGGACAAAGAAAACTTCCTCCGGGCATTATTCCACGGCAGCCGGCGTTTTGGAAGGCATGGCAGGGCAGCACCCCGTGCTTGACCTGGTGCTGGAATACCGTGAATTGGAGAAGCTGCGTTCCACGTATGTCGATTCGCTGCCCTCCCAGATCAACCCAGAAACAGGGCGGGTGCACACTTCCCTCAACCAGACCGGCACCGTGACCGGGCGGATCGCTTCATCGGACCCGAACCTGCAGAACATCCCGACCCGGACAAAGACGGGTCAGCGGGTTCGCAACGGCTTCATCGCACGGGAGGGCTGGCAGTTGCTGGCGGTGGACTATTCCCAGATTGAATTGCGGATTGTGGCGCACATGGCGCAGGACCAGGCCATGCTGGCGGCCTTCCGCGCCGGGCAGGACATCCATGCCACCACAGCGGCCGCAGTACACGGCATCCCCCTGGACGAGGTGACGCCGGAGATGCGCCGCCATGCCAAGGCGATCAACTTCGGTCTGATCTACGGCATGAGCGCTTACGGGTTGACCAATGCCACCGACCTGACCCTTGCGGAAGCGGAGAATTTTATCAAAGCC
>DPKV01000197.1 GCA_003542325.1 Anaerolineaceae bacterium | reverse complement strand
GTTTCCTGCCCGCGTCCCCAGCGGGGATCACGGAAGATGTTGACGTTTGGCGACCAGAAGGTCAGACCCGTATACTGGGAATGGTCACCCCGCCGGAGCGCTTCATGGTGTTTCACCCGGGCTTCATCGGAGATGGCAGCGGCCATCCGGAAAACCAAATCCTCATTCCAGGTGGCGGCAATACCAATCGCCTGCGGGAAGACGGTCGCAATCCCTGCCCGGCCAACGCCATGCAGGGCTTCATTCCACCAGTGATAGGCCGGGATACCCAAACGTTCCACAGCCGTTGAATCAGCCACCATTGAGGCAACCTTTTCCGCCAGGGTCATCCTGTTGATGAGGTCCTCAGCCCGTTCCCGGGGCAAGGCATCGGGGTTTAAATAAAGCGGTTTAGGGTCAAACACGGTTACCAAAGCACACTCCTGTCGAATATTCACCAAATTATAAACGACAAATGCACACACCTGTCCCATATCAGGGCAATCGCAAAGTACACCCTAGAGATTTCTGCATGTGGTAGTCAATAAGCGACCCCATCCCCAGCCCTTCCCCTATACCCTTCGGGTATNNGCCCGAAGGGCGGGAAGGGGTGATTATTAGATAAAGAAGAGTTCAATAAACTGAAACTAATGAATTTGCGATTGCCCTGCGTCCCACATGAAGCAGAAGTCAATAAATTAATCCAAATATCTACGCACAAATGAACCTTCACAAGGGAACATTCAATGGTAAAATTATCAGGCGTTCTGGGGCAGTGGCGGAATGGCAGACGCAACGGACTTAAAATCCGTCGGTAGTAGTACCGTGTGGGTTCGACTCCCACCTGCCCTACTTTCACATATTAAACCATTCATATCCGATCCAATTTAACCCTCTTCAACGATAAATCCCCTTTTCTTTACGGGAACGTCTAACTTAAGGTCAATTCCTCTATTCATTTACCCGTATCTTTAGTTGAAGGAGAATCTCATGTACAAAAAACAATTATTTTTTGTTTTCTTTTTAATTTTTCCCCTCATCGTTGGTCTGGCCTGCAGCTTCACCGCCAAAGAACCGGCACCAACCCAAACACCGGTCGTAATTACGGCGTCGGCTGTTGATGAACCCGCCGAAGTCGTCACCGAAGCTGTGACTGAACCTGTCGGCAGCGGCGCACTTCAGGACCTGGTCCTGCTGGATAACATTTTCTGGGGTCAGGATGGGGGGTCGGTTTTCGCGGCCTTCTTCTTACACAACCCAAAAGGCGACCAGGTCTTTGAAGGTATTGAATATACCGTCCATCTTTACGATGCCAATGGCAACGAAATTACCAGTGATTACTCCACCGTCCGCTGGATCTTCCCCGGCCAGACCTTCGGGATTGTCCTGAACTTCTACCTTGACGATGAAAATACGCTCGTCGATTCGATCAGTGTGGATTGGGAATATGACTCCACATTCGCCGCAGACGGATTTGCCAATCCCTTCACGACCTCCAACATCCTTTTCTGGCAAAACGGGGATTTCCCGATGGTGACAGGCATCATCAATAACAGTGATCCCGATACCCATTCCAATATCCGGGCCAATATTATTTGCTATAACAACGCCGGTGATATTGTCGGCGGTGGGTATACTTATATTGATTTTGTCCCCGGGAGTGATTACATGGGTTTCGCCGCATACGTGGACGCCTTCGATTCGGTCGCTTCCGTGGAGGTCTTTCCAACCTTCACCTACAGTTCCCTCCTGTATGAAGGCAGCGATTTCTGGTCAGAAATCTCCGTTCTGAATGATTACTTCTATTCAACCACCTATGGCAGCCTTGTCGGCGGGTTCGAGGTCCAGAGCAATATTGATACCGTCCTCTCAAACTCGGTCGCTGTTATAACTTTCTACGACAAGGATGGCAACATTACCTCCACTGGCGCGTTCTATATTAATCTATTGCTCCCCCATCAAATCATAGGCATATCACCCTGGGTGCTGACACCGCCGGATGACGCGCAAACGGATTCTTATGATGTGCTTGTCCTTCCGGGAGATTACGAAACCGACTACGAACTCACCGAAAATCCCTTTGTCGTCAACAGCACTGCCATCACCGGGGATTACGACAACTATGTCGCAGTCAATTTCACAAATACTTATAACAAACAGGTCTCTGAATTAGATGTGTACGTCCTCTTATACGACGCGGATGGGAACATCATCGGCGGCGGCAACGACTGGACGACCGAGCCCATCCCTGCCGGCGGCACAATGGAAGTCGAAGTCTGGATAGACTACAGCGATTCAAAAACAATCGCTTCCATCCAGGCCTGGGTCGTCCCGAACTACTGGACGGAATTCGAGTAGTAATACAGCAGAAAAATAAAAATCAGCGGATGCATCATTCCTAATGCATCCACTTTTTGATAGGTTAAAAAATAGTAATACGGTGGAAAGAATTATTAATCGTCAAACAACAAGGGATCCAGAGCAAGCAGGTCTTTGGTGAAAAGGTCCAGATCGATCGCCGCTGTTTCGGGGTCTCTTTCCAACCCTGCGATGATCAATTCAAGTCTGCGGGACATGCTCAATGCCAGTTCTTCGTCCACTTGTTCAATCACCGGTCCCAACGCTTCCAAACCTGTCTTGGTATCAGCCAGCGCGGTCTGCGCTTCTTCGATGTTCTCAAGGAACAATGCAAGTCGGGCATTGCTCACATCCACAAGCATTTTATATAGCTGCACGCGGGCATTGGCCATATCAAGGTCATCCTCAAGGCTTGTGATTTTGGCATTGGCTGCTTCCAACCTTGGCGTCATTTGCTCAACCAGGTTTTCTGCTTCATCCAAATCTCCCTGGAGTTCCGCCAGTTGTGTCTGTGTACCCTGTAAATCATCTGCCAAAGGCCGGTAGCGTAAGAAATGATCCAGCAGGAAGCCTGCACCGAAAGCGACGACGATCACGATCAGCCATATCAGAACTTTACGGAAAAATTTCCTGGTTTTGCTGGGCGCAGGTTGTGCAAGTTTTTCAGGGGGCGTTTCTTTAAAGGAGTCGGTTGGTTCCTCTGGAAGAGCTTCTTCCAGAGGCTGAACGGTTTCAGGCTGTTCTGGGGGTTGAACAGTTTGCGGTTCTTCTATTTTAATTTCGTCATGATTCTTA
>DPKV01000160.1 GCA_003542325.1 Anaerolineaceae bacterium | reverse complement strand
CCGGATTCGGTCCTACGCGAAAAAAACTGAACCAGCATTCAGTCATCGTTGTTATTTATAGAGAAGCACGGCGGAAGTCAAGAAAAAAAACTCATAGGAATGATCAGGGAAAATGATGATTTTGAAATATTATCTGAATAAGGTTTCCACTTGGAAAAGTGGAAACCTTATTTTTTCACCGCCAGTTCCTCAGCAGCCAAATCATTTCGGATCAAGCATACTCACATTTATTTTATTTCTCCTGCCAGGATGTTCGCCCAGAACGAATTTTATTAATAGTCGCCGCTTCAGACTCAATTATCTCTCCGGTTGAAAGCTGAGTAAATACTTTTAGTTCATCGCTACCAGACCCTCTTCCCGAATGAAGAGCAGGGGCGGTGGCGACACCTTGGCCAAGATCAAGAAATTTATTGGCACGATACTTTACCGTATTTCCAACCTGCTCAACGCTTGTTCCAAACACATTTTTTGTAGGATTGGCTGTTCCGGTTTTATAATAGAGTCCAAACAAACGGCTTCTTCCTTCACCGGCGCAGGGATCACTGCTCGGCTGAAAGACCGAAGTGAAGAGAACTCCTCCCAGTAAAGCTGACCGGGTGAGACTTCGGGTTGAGGGAGCAGTCGCGTCCCCGACAATTGGCGGCAAATACATCCTCCACCCGAGATTAGCTGCTGTGTCTATGGCGGTTTCTATTGCCGCGAACGTAGTGAATCCGGAGACGCCGGTTACTGAACCATCTGTGTAAACCTCAGCGTTGGAAGTATCCAACAATTGTGAAACAAGGATCGGGTAGGAAGTGGTGACCGCATATTCTGGGTCTTTCACCCCATACAGGTAATGCGCATCCGCAGTGGATTTATCTGGCGCTGAAAAATAACGGCCTGTCCCAAAAAAGATCCAGTGTTTACCGAGATTATCGATCGCCGGTACCGGCTGTGCAACAACAGGCTTGCCGGTATTATAGAAGGTCTTTATGCCGTCCCATTGGGAAATTTCAGCCTGGTTTTTGAAACCAAATCGCATAACTTTTCCATCATCATATTGAGTAGTTCCGCTAATGCCGCGACCAACAAGGCCAAAATAGGCGGTATCGGCCTTAAAATCGAGATCCCAATCAACAACGGAAGGTGTCCCGACAAAACTATTCATCTGTCCGGTATTACAAGCCAATAGATTGTAGATAGAATTGAGATTACTCACTACGCAGTTTGGAGGCAGGGAACTCGTCGCAGTGGAACTTGAGGGAGCAGGTGTTTTGGTGCGCAATTGCCCCAGATCAAAGAGATACACCTTGGCGCTCTGGCTACTGTAATAATCATCCAATTGATTGGGCCCAGTCCCGAACATAAGGTACCAGCTATTGTCTGTTTGATTTTGGAACGAAACAATTGCAGGATAGACCGTGGTGAAACTGCTGTCTGGCATGGTTATTTCAGCCAAAAGTTTGGGTTCCACCTCCGGATTAGTTATATCAAAAACAACATACGCCGATTGCATTTTGACAAAGTTGGGGGTAGCGGGCGCTGGCAAGGTAAACTCCATCTTTCCACCGCCAAGATTCATCCCGACCACCATGACCGTTCCCCATCCAGAAGGATGATCATTATCTTCAGCAAAAATTTTTGCATCAAATATGCGCGGTTTACCATCCATATAATAGACATGTGTCTTCTTGCCGTATTCTGGGTCAATTAGCCACTGGAGATGCGAAAGCAAATTATAGGGCGCATAGGCCCAAATTTCACTTCCGAGAGGATGCTCAACTACATCAGTTAAGACTCCGTCCTTATAATATTTGCCTTTTTCCGAATAGTTAATATATGATTTTTCATTAGCCGTATTTGCGTTGACTATAGTTTTATTGTAAAATCCTCCGTTAAACGCATGGAGCAAACCATCATTCGCACCGGTGTATATCATAATTCTTCGATCAATGTATCGCTGGCGGAATGTCCTGTAGGTTGCGTCTTTATATAGCAAGTCGAATGATTCTTGCGGTGCGGCAACCACAGCAGGGGTAGAATTCACAATATCGCCAAGGCGCATCACATTCTGGGGTTCCCCCTCTGCATATTGTATGGTCCGATTACGACCACCCGTCACATTGATTCCCCTCACAAAATCAACCACCCTGTTCGCCGTTGGGGCATCACTGACTTTAAAAAATCCATAGTTGGTACTGGCACTGCTCACTATTCCCTTGTCAAAATCCCTGTATTCCAGATTATCAATAACGCCGTTAAGATTAGCATCAACCCATGTCTTGATAAATCTGCCGCTGGATGCGAGGGATGACCAACCTCTGTTTGTGGCCAGAGCCGTGTCGCTTATCCCTGAAAGATACAGTCCCTTTCTGGCGTTCCACAGGTAACCTAGTTCGTAGAGTTCTTTTGTTATGAAGGTGTAATTGGAAACAAGCACCGAATCCCCGGTAGTCAACCAATTGGTTGTCGGCGTGACCGTAAACTGCCGTTGATTAGCATCGTTGCCAAGCACAATCGGAGAAGTGCTCGCTCCTTTATTGTAGAGTGTATCCAGGTTGGTTACCTTCCATGTGCTATACGATTTGCCTGCGGTTCCCTTTAAATTGTAAGTTGATATCTTCGCTCTGGAACAGGATTCAAATCCGGAAACCGTTACGGATACAAAAAAATCATTCACTGACGAATTATTCAATTGCAGATCGGCATTATTAACCTCCCCCGCAGCGGCAGAACCTGCCAGGCATTGAACGGTCCAATTCGAGAAAGTCTGCCCAGAAGCCCCAATAATATTTTTTGTCTTTAAAGTGAGTGTATCGGCAACAGCTATCGGGGTATCAGGCGGAACAACCGTGAAGGAAAAGGTATTGTCAACGACAGGCGTGATGGGATCGGTGCTTACCCCCTCTCCAGGACCGGAAGAAGTACTCAGTTGCCATAACGAATACGTTCCCCCGGCAGGACCTGTCCATGAGGTCACCTTCATTGTCGCCAATCCGGTTGTGGCATCATACGCTGTAACGAGACCCGCCATGGTATAAGGAGTAAGTGTTAACGATGCAGTCCCAGGTGTAAAAACCGCCGTCCCCTCCATGGAATTAGGGAGCATCGTCACCGCCCCCCCACTGGCGACATTGCTGACAACACCCTGCATGGAATAGGCGGTATACGAATCGGGAACATCGCTCTCATAAATCCGTGTGCGGGTCCTCTTCTCCAAGGTGTCATAGTAGGTGTCCACCACCTGATCGACACAATAATTATCGAGCCTGCCGTTGGGGATACAGGTACCGCTCGAAAAATTTGCTGGTGAAGCAAGACACTTCCCTGTCACCGAATCAAACCCTTCACTATCCGAAGGAGGCGTACAATCCTGGCGGGTCAAACCATTTCGGTCCAACCATAATGCCTGGATGGTACCTAACCAGCGTGCCTCAGCGTTGGGGTTTTTCTTGAGCGGTTCATAATAGGCCTGGTAGAGCGCCCCTTCGCCACTGACATTGCTGGAGACGACGGCGGCGGCTGTTCCGGAAGACGTTCGCTCCAGGATTGCTTTCAGTACCCTGTCCAGCGAATCCTCCAACTGGCGAGGATTGGTTGCATAGAAATAATTGTCAGGAATTCCGTCGTGCCCGGCGGTGCCCGTGGCGTTGATCTTACTATCCCACTCATCTTGCAGATTGGGAGTAAGAGACCCGTCCGAATCGGTAAAACCACCCCACTTGGCCGCATACCAGAGCGGGTCTTTCAGTTGCTTGGCTGAGGATGTACCAAGGGTATAGGTTTTACTTGAAGCAGCATCCCCAAAATTGCAGCCATCCGTATCCGAACAACTGGGCCCCGTACCTGTGATCTCTAAATTCTTATACCCATAAATCCCCGAATGTGCATGAAAACCATCCCCAGTTGTCCCACTCAGAACATATCCGAATGCCATGGGATACGACGTGGATTCTTTATGGACCTGGGTGGTAACGGTCAAGGTGCTTCCGGTCAGGGTGTAGGTTAACGTCCCCCACATATCTTGGTCATAATCTCCTCCCTGTTCGCTATCTTCCCAATTGATATAGAACTTCCCCTGGACGGTACTGCCAACCTTTTCGACTGAAATGATTTTGAAATCAACCAGGGCACAGTTGCCATTCGGGGTCAGCCCAGTGTTACGACAAGCTGGAAGAATCGTCGCCACGGGTTCCTTCGAAGCACCGGATGGATCCGGAATTTCTATAACCGGCGCCCCGGTTGCCAAGGAAACGGCGTAGGTGTCCACCACTTGGTCACCTGACATCTTTCTACTGTTGTGCTTGGCCGGTCGGATGTCTTTCATGTGGGCATAGTAGGCCAGACCGGCAATCCGATACGACCCGGACAGCCGGGGCGCTTCCGGGCAAAGACCGCCTACTTTTCCCAAACCGGGGTTGGAATTGATCATTTTTGGTGTGCAGAGTTGATCTTCCCCGCTCCCCATGTTGCTTTCACCGACAAAATACTGACTGCCATAGATCATTTCGCCGGTACCGATATAGTTGGTCATGGCGGTTGAAGTTTGATCACCGGGCAGGACAGCAGGATCCCATATTGTTTTAGGCCCCCCGACTGCACCGGTATCGAGTTCGTCCGCGTCATAC
>DPKV01000029.1 GCA_003542325.1 Anaerolineaceae bacterium | reverse complement strand
ATAAACTGGAATTGATTGACGGTTTGGAATCGGGCGGTGTGGATGAACACGGCGAGCCGGTGGATGAGAAACCGGTCATCTCGATCTATAAGGATGACGAGTTTGTGGACCTTTGCCGCGGGCCCCATGTGGAAAGCACGGGCAAGATCAACCCGCAGGCGATCAAGTTGATGAGCGTTGCCGGCGCGTATTGGCGCGGCGATGAGAACAAGCCGATGCTCCAGCGCATCTACGGCACCGCCTGGCTTTCACCGAAAGACCTGAAAGCCTATCTCTGGCGATTGGAAGAAGCCAAAAAACGCGACCACCGCAAGCTGGGGCGCGAATTGGACCTGTTCAGTGTGAATGATGAGGTCGGCGCAGGGTTGGTGCTTTGGCACCCCAGGGGATCCATGATCCGGCACCTGGCGGAAAGGTTCTGGGAAGATGAGCATCTCAAGAACGGGTACGATTTTGTCTACACACCCCATATCGGCAAGGCGCAGCTTTGGGAGACGAGCGGTCATTTGGGTTTCTATGCCGAGAACATGTATTCGCCGATTGAGATTGAAGGTCAGCAATATTACCTAAAACCGATGAACTGTCCTTTCCATATTGAAATCTATAAGTCCGGGCTTCGGTCCTATCGTGATCTGCCCATGCGTTTTGCGGAAAAAGGAACGGTCTATCGTTATGAGCGCAGCGGCGTGATGCACGGCCTGATGCGGGTGCGGGGTTTCACCCAGGATGACGCCCATCATTTCTGTGCGCCCAGGCAGATGCCGGATGAAATCGACTTTGTCCTCTCATTCAGCCTGCATATCCTGCGCTCGTTTGGCTTCAATGAAATTGAGGCTTATTTGAGCACCCGGCCCGAGAAATCTGTCGGTGAACCGGAGCAATGGCACGCCGCAGAAATTGCGTTGGAAGAATCACTTAAGCGATCGGGTCTTCCTTATCAGATCGACGAAGGCGGTGGTGCGTTCTATGGCCCCAAGATCGACCTGAAGATCAAGGATGCTCTCGGCCGGGAATGGCAGCTTTCAACGATTCAATTCGACTTCAACCTGCCTGAACGCTTCGATATGACCTACATTGATGAGAACGGTGAAGCCTGCCGTCCGTATATGATCCACAGGGCTTTGATGGGCAGCATTGAACGATTCTTTGGAATCCTCATTGAGCATTACGGCGGGGCATTCCCCATCTGGCTGTCGCCTGTCCAGATCAAGATCATCCCGATTGCCGACCGGCATCAGGATTTTGCTTTCCAGGTTGCCAGGGAATTAAAGGAAGCCGGCTTAAGGGCTGAAGTGGATGACCGCAGCGACCGGATGAACGCTAAGATCCGGGATGCCGAAAAACAAAAGGTGCCCTTCATGCTGGTGGTGGGGGACCGCGAGATGGAAGAAGGTGCGGTGGATATCCGCCGGCGCAGCGGTGAGCGGCTGGGTTCGATGCCGGTGGCTGAGTTCAAAGCATTGGCCTTGAAAGATGTCGCTGAGAAGGTTGAAGGATAAATTTCCGATAGGGTGGTCGTTTTGGCCCCCTGTGGAAAATAGTGTGGTTAAAGCCGGGGCGACTCATCAGGTCGCCCCGATGAAAAATGAATTCTGATCCATTCATGCCAAATCCCCTTGATTCGGTCAATTTCTGGTTGACGATTCGGTCGGGAATATGGTAATATAAGGGTCGTTCCCGTTTCGGGAACCCTGTTTGTATTAATTAATAAGGATTGTGTCCGAAGGAGAGAGAAAGCTATAAGTAACAAAGACGAATATCGAATCAATAAACAAATCCGTGCCACGCAGATCCGGCTGATTGACGAGAATGGTGAAAACCTGGGCGTTGTCAGCCTCAGAGAAGGCTTAACCCGAGCGGAAGCCGCTGAACTGGACCTGGTTGAAGTCGCCCCCAATGCCGATCCCCCCGTAGTCAGGGTGATGGATTTTGGAAAATTCCTGTACGAAAAGGAAAAGAAAGAGCGCGAAGCGCGGAAGTCGCAGACCAAGATCGAGATCAAAGAGATCCGTTTGCGCCCAAAGACGACCGACCACCACAAAGGTTTCAAAGTGGACGACGCACGTGGTTGGTTGAAACATGGGATGAAAGTAAGAGTCACCATTCGCTTCCGAGGACGTGAGATCACTTATCCGGAAATCGCTCTGGAAGACTTACGGGAGATCGCCGAACAACTCTCGGATGTGGCGGAAGTGGAACAGGCCCCCAAGCTGGAGGGGCGTACAATGTTCATGATGCTCGTCCCAAAAAAGTAGCTCATTCGATATTACTCCAGCAGGATACGTCAATATTGTGAAAAAGCCCTACGGCCCTCGTATGTCCGTGCCGTAGGATTTTCTTGAGAGGAGTTTAGCAATGCCAAAGAAACAAAGAGACGGCAAATTCAAAATGAAGACCCATAAGGCCACCTCGAAACGATTCAAGATGACTGGTTCCGGGACGATTATGCGTACGAAGATTGGCAAAGGCCACTTGCGCCGCCGCACACCTGACCGCACCAAGATGATGTTCGAGGAAATGATCCCGGTTAAAACCCGCCAGATCAAAAAGACTGTCCGCCGGCTGGCCCCCTATATGGACAAAAACAGTTAGTTTGTTGTATTAACCTTTTTTAGTTGCGGCTGTTGGGTGTTCGCAACAGGTGGTTGAAACAGGCCATCGGCGCCCAGGGGTTCGCAAAGGAGTATGAAAAATGGCACGTGTAAAAAGTGGGCCGCACGGTTATCGTCGGCACAAAAAGATCCTGAAACTCAACAAGGGCTACTACGGTACCAAGAGTAAGCTGTTCCGCCGTGCAAACGAGCAATACCTCAAGAGTCAATGGTATGCTTACCGCGACCGCCGGAACCGCAAGCGGGATTTACGCAAACTCTGGATCGCCCGTATCAACGCTGCCGCGCGGATCAATGGGATGACCTACAGCAGGCTGATCCATGGCATGAAGGAAGCCAACATTAACCTGAACCGGAAGATGCTGGCAGACCTGGCCGTCAATTCACCGGAAGCCTTTGCTTCTGTCGTTGAAAAGGCAAAGAGCTAAACTCTAAACAAACAGTGAAATAAAGAGACCGTGTAAAAAGTGCGGCCTCTTTTTTTTATCCGCAGGTGTTGGCAAGAGGCATAAACAGGTCGGTTTATCGAGGGAAGGAAGAAATCCAATAAGAACACTGGAGATCACTCTTTCAGTGATTCCGTGGATTGTTTCGCCCTCCTGCAGTGGGTCCACAATGACAAAAATTGCATCAATTAAGGCTATTAATAGAGCTATTACGGGGAATTAAAAATTAAAAGCCATCCGGTTTAGGGATGGCTCGGTTTGCAGGAGCCAATGTTATTCA
>DPKV01000145.1 GCA_003542325.1 Anaerolineaceae bacterium | reverse complement strand
TGCCATCCCATTTTTCGTGATGATAGTAGGGGATATCCAGGGCAGGGCGCAGATAGTCGATAGGAGAAAGCAGTTCATACGCAAAAACAGGATGCTTGCGCATAATGATCCATTCATCCTCCGTTAGCAGACCGGGCTTGAGTAAAATTCCATCCGGAACGCCCATCTTGCCGATATCATGTAGTAATGCACCACGGCGCACATGAACCGCCTCCTCTTCCGGCATGCCAAATTTGAGCCACAACTTCATTGTCAATTCGGTGACGCGTTGGGTATGGTTTTTGGTTTCGTTATCGCGCAAATCCAACGCCCGCGACCAGCCTTCGATGGTGGCATCGTAAGCCTGGATAAGCTCGGTGTGGGACTGCTGCAGATCGTTGAATAAAGTGGAATTGTCAATGGCTATGGCGGCCTGGCTGCTGAGAACATGAAGGAAATTCAACCATTCATCATTCGGCACGAGGGCTGTTCGGTGGAAGATTTCGAGAACACCTTTAACCTGGTCCTTCACGATGAGCGGCACAGCATAATAAGCCGTAAAAGGTTCTTCTTTGAGGGCATTTTTAAGATCCGGATGATGATCGTCCTCAGCAAGGTTCGGGACATGAATTAATTTTCGTTCAAGTGCTGCCTGGCCAACATAGCCCTCCCCAATATATAAGGGTTTTGTTTTCTCAAAAACCGGGGTTAGAAACCCCCTGCCGGAGACAAATTCAAGCCTTTGCAGGGTTGGGTTAAAATGCCATACCGCGGCAGCATCCACATTTAACTGCTCTACGGTTTGCAATAGAAAAACGCCCAGGCTAAAAACCATATCAGAACTGGAAATAATAGCCAGATCAATCTCACTTAACGCCATTACCTGCTGCAAGCGACGCTCAGTTTGTTTACTAAGCAGCATGCGGCGGATAGCGATCGCAGCTGAGTCCCCAATCGTCTGAGCCAGACGCACCTTTTCCAGGGTAAATGGCTCCCGTCCTTCGTTGCGCGCTTCACCTAACATGAGCACGCCTATTAATTGTTCTGACATCGGGGATGAATCACTGATGCGCAGGGGTATGAGACACAGTGATTGGGCAAAATCCAGCAGAAGAACGCTTTTTTCCTCGCTGCTGATTTCTTGGTCACTGGATCGTAAAACGATTGGCTCATTTTGTTCCAGAATCCGTTGGAAGTACGGTAAGGATGGTACCGGAATTCGTTCACCTACCCTGAGGTCATGGTCGAGCGCTCTGAGCGGATATGCAGCGTGCATGTAAAAGTACCCATCTTCGATCAGTGCGATTTTGGCGAAGGTGGTATGCACGCTCTCGACTGCATGCCGGTTTACCAGATCGAGAATATCCTCCAATTTTTCTGCCTCCGCCAGGGAATGGGAAAGATTAAACAACATTGAGAGTTCTTCGTTACTGACTTGTAACTTTTCTTCAGCCTCTTTGCGTTCGGTAATATCCCGGTAATTGACGACGATCGATTGAACCGCAGGCTCATCTAAAAGATTGTTCAAAAAACCTTCCATCCAGCGCCAGGATCCATCCTGATGCTGAAAACGGAATATGCCTTCCTGAACGCTGCCCGGATTATTTAAGGCTTGCTGCATTACTTCGAATGCCCGTCCACGATCTTCAGGATGAAACAGATCGAAAAGTTGATTGCCTACCAAAGAATTAGGCGGGTAACCCAGCGGCCTGTGGGATGTTGGACTTTCATAGGTCAGCGTTCCGTCCCTGTTAATCAGTGATATTTCTTCCAAGCTGTTTTCTACAAGCGCCCGGAAGCGTTTTTCACTTTCCTGCAGTCTGTCATCCGCCTGCTTGCGTTCGGTAATATCCCGGAAATTAAAAACGATCGCCTGTACACTCGGCTGCGCCAACAGGTTGGTAATGGCACCTTCCAACCAACGCCAGGATCCATCTTTATGTTTGAATCGAAATTGGGTTGAAACAACCTTTCCTGGTACCTGGATCGAGTCATCCAATAATTTTTGCAGGGCCGGCAAATCCTCCGGGTGAGTCAATTGTGCAAGTCTGGAACCAACCTGTTCTTCCGGAATAAAACCCAAAATACGCCCTGTGGATGGGCTGAGATATTTCCATAACCCATCACGCCCCAACAATGTGATTGCATCCGGCGCATTTTCGATCAGCGCCTGATTATGGAACTCCCTTTCCCGCAGTTCTTCCTCAATCTGCTTTTGCCTGGTAACGACGGCCCCGGTCAATAAAGCACTGATGTAAATGCCGAACATGAGAAACTGGAGCTCCCCCAGGCGCGTAGGATCATATTTAACCAACCAGATCGCCAGGATGGTTCCAAAATTCATCAGCAACACCGCCAGGCTGACTCTTGCAAAACCATTTGTCAAAGCGACCCAGAAAAGCGGACCCGCGATCAGAAAATAAGGCTGCAAATCTCGCCATGCCGGTATCCCAAACACCAGATACAAAACAATCGGGATGCTGATTGCCTGCCCAAGTGTTTGGCGCGAAGGCTGGAGAAGCCTCTTATTTGTCTTTGAATTCGGCTTTTCACTCTTGATGAATCGTTTTAACCAGGGCATACCATGAACCAGCAAGAAGGGAGCAAAAACCAAAACTCCAGTCATTTCCCCAATCCACCATTGAAAAAATGCATTGAAATATTGGGATGAGGGCACATCACCAAAATAAGAGAGACTGGATACGGAAATCAGCGCCAGTACAGCGGAAACAATTACCGTTGTGAATATCAGCCAAAGAATATCGCGCAGGTTTCCTAATTGTGGGTTGATGCGGATGCGCCGCCTTAAAAGGAAGGCATTGGTTCCATACGCGATGGATAGAATTACTCCCCAAANNATTGGTTCGAGCGGCGTTGATAAGTGGTATATCAGTAGGCTGCTGATAATCGAAGCAAGGGCAACGGCAGGCATATACCCCGCACCAAAAGTCAGGAGGAAAGCGAGACTCAATCCTGCCGGTGGATACCAGGCAACCACACCGGGAAATAATTGCAGTTCGAGAGAAATCTGGTCGAGAACGCCAAATGTGATCAGGTAAAGAACAAGGACGAGCAGCCCTCTTATGAACCTGGAAAAATCGAAGCGCGGTAGCTGACTTAACTTTTTATGTTTAATAGCTGCGTCCTTCATAACGCGGACGGACCTCATTCATGGTCTGATTCCACCCATGTCGTGCGGGGGTTCCAATCCATGGCAAAAGGAACACGTGTAATAATTTTACATTATCTAATCTTATAATAAAACATCTCCAACTGCAACAAAATGTCTTGATTTGGTGTTGGCGCTTTCCCTGACACAAACGAATAACAAATACCTGCGCTTGCCCTTCCCACTCAATATTGTTAACGGCAATTCGCATATCCTGATTCCTCCGGTATAATTGCATCTATAACCGATTCCAAACCAAGGGAGGAAATCATCGATCATGAAAAAATACACCATATTGCTCAGCCTGTTCTGCACACTCTCCATCCTATTGTCTGCCTGCGGGTTGATCCCGACACCGGCGCCAACGGTTACCCCCACGCCACTGCC
>DPKV01000152.1:8430-13200 GCA_003542325.1 Anaerolineaceae bacterium | reverse complement strand
AAAATCCCGGTAACCTTCTTTACCGATGAAACACAGGTCCTGGCTTTCTTCCTGGTCGGCCACTGGCAGGTCCAATTCATGAGCAACCGCCCTGACTTCCGTCTTTGTCATACCTCCCAACGGCAGCAAGGTCTGTCTGAGCTGCTCCTGCGAAAGCAATGAAAGCACATAAGATTGGTCTTTGGTTGGGTCAATACCCCGCCACAATTCCACATGGCCGGAGGGCAGCCGCAGAATCCGGGCATAATGTCCGGTGGCGAAATAATCCGCTCCTTCAGATAATGCTGTAGCTTGAAGCAATCCCCATTTCACCCGGGGATTACAGAAAAGACATGGATTGGGGGTCAAACCAGCAAGGTATTGTGTAATAAAGGTATGAACTACCATCTCAAAAAACTGATCCCGGATATCCAGATTAATAAAAGGAATGTCCAACACGTCAGCAACCTTTTTCGCCAATGTTCCCGGCGCTGACTGGTCTTCCTGGGAAGCGATCCATTGAGGATCTTTCCAGGTGGACATATGTATTCCGGTAACATGGTAACCTTCCGCCAATAATTTGGCTGCTGTCACGGCACTGTCCACACCACCGCTCATCGCCACAAATACCTGCTGCTTGTTTGTCATTCTTATTATTTTACCTTAACTGACCTGTTGTGTCGGTTATAATCAAAAAATATCAAGAAATTAAACTGGAATCGAGATTTTTGAAAAAATACACGGACACCCATTGCCATTTGGACTTTGACCGTTTCGATAATGACCGGAGCGAAGTGATCCATCGCGCCTGGGATGCCGGGCTGGTCAAGATCCTCAATCCAGGGATTGATGTGGAAACCAGTGCAGCAGCCATCCGGCTTTCAACGGAATATCCGGGCCGAATCTATGCGGCGGTCGGCGTTCATCCAAATTACGGACAGGATTGGACGGAGGACACGCTTCCAACCCTGCTGGAACAAGCCCATGAGGCGGGCGTCGTTGCTATTGGTGAAATTGGATTGGATTACTTTCGGGAATATACCCCTCATGACATCCAGCGCACCATCTTTCGCAAGCAGCTCGACCTGGCCGCGGAAGTCAATCTG
Organism: Anaerolineaceae bacterium; assembly: GCA_003542325.1. Classification (GTDB taxonomy): domain Bacteria; phylum Chloroflexota; class Anaerolineae; order Anaerolineales; family Anaerolineaceae; genus Brevifilum. The sequence goes on along the minus strand of DPKV01000152.1, from coordinate 12,115 downwards.
CCCGTCATCATCCACAACCGTGAAGCGAGCGCAGACCTGATGCTGATTCTGGAAGAATGGACTGGTGAACTGCAAAACACAGGTCATCCCCTGGCTGACCAACCGGGGGTCCTGCACAGTTACAGCGACGACCTGGGAACAGCCAGAAAGAGTTTGGCAATGAACTTCTATTTGGGCATTGGCGGCCCGGTGACTTTTACGAATGCCCCCGACCGCAAAGCTGTCGTCCGGGAAATCCCGCTGGACCGGATTCTGCTGGAAACGGATGCGCCGTATCTGACACCGCATCCCCATCGGGGAAAGCGCAACGAACCGGCTTTCGTTCCTTTCATCGCTGCTGAAATTGCCAGGTTACAAGAAACTACACCGGATGAAGTTGCAGAGACCACCACTGCAAATGCCGACCACTTATTTCATTGGAACCAGATTCTTAATGGATAACCGCCACGGATTCCAATAAAATAAAAGTGGGCTGGTCTGTCGTAGCCCACTCTGTATTCACTATTCACGACTCACCACCCCCCAATTACCAAATCAGTCAAGATACTCTTTCAAACTATGCTCCACAGCATAGGCGGCAGCTTCCGCGCGATTGCTTACACCCAGCTTCGAGAGGATACTGCTGACATAATTACGGACCGTCCCTTCACCCAGGAATAAGTCCATCGCGATCTCGCGGTTGGTCTTGCCTTCTGAAACCAGAACCAGGATATGTTTTTCCTGCTGGCTTAGGTTGGCAAACGCAGCCGCTTCTTCTTCCTTGACTACCCGGCGTACTTCCTGAAAGACGCGCTGTGTAACGGCCGGGTCCAGTAAGGCTTCGCCGCGGCAAGCCGCTTCAATGGCCGTAATCAGGCCTGCCGCGCCAATTTGCTTGAGGACATACCCACTTGCGCCGGCCCGGATTGCTGAGAAGAGCAACTCATCCTCTGCATACGATGTCAGGATCACCACCCGTACATCCGGCCACCGCTTGGTTATCTCCTCGGTGGCTTCAATCCCGGATGCACCGGGCAGACGGATGTCCATCAGGACGACATCCGGGTGATATTTCTCAACCATAGCGACTGCTTCCTTGGCAGTCCCTGCTTCTGCTACCACATCAAACTGGTCATTGTGCTCCAGCAGGGCTTTTAAACCCAGCCGGACCACTTCATGGTCGTCTACTAATAGAATATCTTTCTTCTCCATTCGTGCCGCCTTTCCCTACTTTTTATCGTCCCGCTTGTAATCCACAAAGCGGTAGCCGACACCCCTCTCGGTCAGAATATAGCTTGGATCGGCGGGATCTTTTTCAATCTTCTTCCGCAGATAATTAATATACAATCGGACGTAATGCGGCTCGTCCCGGTATTCATAGCCCCAGACCTTGGTAAGGATCTGGTCGTGAGTGAGCACCCATCCGGCGTTCCGAACCAAGTGATATAACAACCGGTATTCAGTAGGCCGCAGCTTGATCAATTTGCCATCCACCCACACTTCCCGGCGACCAAAATCGATTTTAAGCCGGTCGTCCACATCGATCACGCCTTCCTCATCTTCTTCAAAAGTTGCACCACGACGTAAAACAGCCTTTACACGGCTGACGAGTTCCCGGGGGCTGAAGGGTTTGGTTACATAATCATCCGCCCCCAACTCCAGGCCCTTGACCTTGTCATCTTCCTCACCTTTGGCGGTGAGCATAATCACCGGCACCTGGCTGATTTCGCGGATCGTACGCAGCACTTCAAAGCCGTCAATATCCGGCATCATGACATCCAACAGGATCAAATCCGGCAGTGAATCCCGCAGCCTGTTCAAGGCATCGGTGCCATTGAAAGCTTCAATGACCTCAAAACCATCCTGCTCCAGGTTCAAACGGATGAAACCGACCATCCGCCGTTCATCATCGACAACCAAAATCCGGTATTTTCTTGCTGACGTATTTAACATCCCAACTCCTGCTTTGTCAATCCGATGAGGTAATTCTCTCAACTAAAACAACGGTGATATTATCCGGTCCACCGGCATCATTTGCCGCTTTTACCAGCGTTTTGGCCTTCGCATTTAATTCACCGCGCCCGGTAAGGATGCGCTGCATCTGGTCATGCTCCAAAACACCCCATAGGCCATCCGAACAGATCATCATCGTTTGGCCTTGCTTCAACGTGAAATGATCCAGGTCCGCTTCTAATTCATCCATCTGACCCAGGGCACGGTAAAGCACATTCCTTTGAGGATGGACAAGCGCCTCCAATTCGGTGATCTCTCCCAGGTCCACCAACCGCTTAACCAGTGAATGGTCCTTGGTTTTTTGGTGGATTTGACCGTCCCCATCGATAACATACAACCGACTGTCGCCCACGTGCGCGCTGTATATTTCTTCTCCCAGGGCAAGGACCAGGGTCAATGTGGTGCCGCCGCCCGGGACTCTTCGTTTGATCAAATTCTGGACATCTTCCACCGCCTCGTTCAGCAGTTGGAACACATCCTCTTTTTTATAAACCTTGCGGTCAAAAAGGTATTGCTCGTAAACATGGTTCATCAAGGATTGGCTGGCACCGAGAGCAGCCAGATAACTGGCGACTTCACCACTTTGATGCCCCCCCATGCCATCCGCAACAAGAAATATCCCAAAGGCAATGCCTTGACCAACGCCATCAAGAAGTGAATTCAACACAAAAAGGGAGTCCTCATTATGTGCGCGGATCATCCCCGTGGATTGACAGGATGCCACACGGTAGACTGTTTCGGATAATTCAGGTTTTATGCCAAATCCCGCGGTCATATTACTGACAGGCAAGGTTGGGTCATCCTGAAATACGATTTCCTTTTTATCGGGAAATAATCTCCGAAAATATTCAAACACCTTTAAGACTCCAATTCATGACTGACGCTTATTCACCTATATTTTACTGGATATGTCCAGATTAATTCAAAGCAGTTCATTCTCCCTCAATGGGCGAGAGAAAATCTCCGGCAGACCAACCGTTACGGGTTTGGTCGTAAGGCGCTTCCAGATGCCACCAAGTATAGCCATCCACCTCAACCGGGCCATCAATAACCAGAAATGCTTCCGAGTCCAGGGCGGTAAAATTGACCGTCCCATTTAACCCCGGTTCCGAGCGCATCCTCAAACCGGCGCCATCCGTCCCGCTGACCTGGACGTAAATCCCCACTCCGATCACACCTTCAGGCAACACAACACCCGTTGGTTCTGAAGGAGTGGGTGTACTTGGGGCCAGGGTCGGTTCCGGAGTCTGGGTTGGTGCTGCGATCATCGTCAACACAGGCGTCACCTCGGCTGGTGGTTCTTTACTGCGGCCTAAAAATATTGCGGCCATACCGGCCAGAACCAATCCAGCGAGGAGGATCAATGTTGTGAGCAAAGTAACCGGGTTTAGGAACGATTTTATGGTGATCTTTTCGGGTTTTCTGGCCATTTTTCTACTTATTTTTGATTAATTTGAGTAAAATCCTAACAGTAATTATAGCGCATCCTCTAATAAATCAAAGTCACTGGATTATTTGTGAACCAGCAAATAGAAATGCCAAAATAGTGCCTATGTTATAATTTCGTCAGGGAACCTGTTCTTATGGAAGATTCAAAACTTCTCAATCAGCGCTATCGTTTACTTGAACCCCTCGGCTATGGTGGAATGGCCGTGGTCTACAAAGCCACGGATGAGATGCTGGAACGAGTTGT
>DPKV01000152.1:0-8418 GCA_003542325.1 Anaerolineaceae bacterium | reverse complement strand
CTCTCCCACCCCAACATTGTCACCGTCCACGATTTCGGTCTGGATGAAGACCAGGTCTTTATTGTGATCGAATACATTGATGGCACAGACCTGAAATCATTGATCCGCCAAAAAGGCCAATTCAGTATTGAGGATACGGTTGGCCTCATGGTCCAGGCCTGCGCAGGAATTGGCTACGCACATAGGGCTGGGCTGGTCCATTGCGATGTCAAGCCGCATAACATGCTGGTTTCCAGGGATTTCCGCCTTAAGGTCACCGATTTTGGGATCGCCCGCGCCCTGGCCACCATCCACCCCGAAGAAAGAAGTGAGATCGTCTGGGGGTCACCTCATTATTTCTCACCGGAACAGGCAGCCGGCGCCGCTCCCTCACCCGCTTCTGATGTCTATTCCCTGGGTGTGATCCTGTATGAAATGCTCACCGGGCGGGTACCCTTTGAGTCCAAAGATTCAACAGAGCTTGCCAGAATGCACCGGGATGAAATCCCCCTGCCGCCACGCCGGCTAAATCCGACGATCCCGGAGTCTTTGGAAGAGATCACCCTGAAAGTGCTATCCAAGGAGCCTTCTGCGCGCTACCGGACTGCGGACCAGCTCGGTCGGGTGTTGCTTTCTTTCGGTCATCTCAACCAGGATAAAACAGGCCCCATCGTCCTCCCTCAAACCGGTAATGCGAAACCCTCTTCTCATCTGGAATTCTCTGAACCCCCGATTGGCCCGGACGCATTCCCACAATACCCTGATTCATACGACGAACCAGAGGAAGATGATACAAAACCCAATCCAGGGATCGATTGGGCGACCTGGGGTTTGGGCTTGCTGGCTTTTACTGCCGTTCTGGGGTTGATCCCATTCTGGCTTTTTATCTATCTTTCATTCCGTCCATAACACGGATTGATTAGTACAATTAAGGAATATGATGTCAACAATTATTGCCCCCTCCATTCTTGCAGCCGACCTCAGTCAACTGGGTGATCAGATCCGACAGGTTGTGGATGCCGGCGCGGACTGGATCCACGTGGATGTGATGGACGGCAGTTTTGTCCCCAATATCACCTTTGGCCCGGATATGGTTAAAACCGTTCGCAAGATGACGGACCTGCCAATTGACGTCCATTTGATGATCGTCAATCCCGAACGCCACCTGCAGGCTTTCGCGGATGCCGGTGCGGACCATATCACCGTCCATTTTGAAACCTGCCCCCACATCCAGCGGACTCTGCAAACCCTGCGTGAGATGGGCGTTTCCCCCGGTCTCGTGATCAACCCCGGAACACCGGTGACCTTCCTTCGGGAATTGACACTGGATTTTGACCTGATCCTGTTGATGACCGTCAACCCAGGCTTTGGCGGACAAACCTTCATTGAAACCATGGTGGATAAAATCCGGCGGACAAGAGCCCTGCTTGATACAACCGGCTCAGCAGCGATGATCCAGGTGGATGGCGGAATCAGCAGCGAGACGATCCGGACGTGTTATGAAGCCGGCGCCACAAATTTCGTGGCCGGCTCCGCAATTTTCGGGCACAAAGACGGCATCTCAGCAGGGATAAAAGCTTTGTGGGACGCCCTGGAAAAATAAGGCCTTAAAGCAAAAATCGCAGCCCATTTGCCGCGACTAATGCACCAATCTTGTGTTAAGCCTATTTAGAGGATTTGACCAGGGTGCGGATGCAGCGAGTGCACAATGTCTTGCGAACCATCCGGCCGTTCTCATAAACAGAGACTGATTGCAGGTTTGGTTTGAAGGTCCGGTTGGTCGCCCGCATGGAGTGGCTCCGATTATGACCGAAGGTGGTCTTCTTTCCACAATTCTCACAGACTGCCATGATGTTGTCCTTTCACATCTTTACGTTATAATTACTTGGTTTGGTTTCTTTCTATCCAAACAGCGAATTATTTTACCATACTCTATATAATGCGACAAGCGAGTCAAGGTGACAAATGTCTGAATCAGAAAATCAACACAATGAATTGGGAAGTATCCTGATCCAGAAAGAAGCAATTGCATCCATTGTACGCCAGTCCACATTGCAATCCTATGGCGTTGTCGGTCTCGCCCCGAAGAACCTGATCGAGGGCATCCAACAACTGATCGGTAAGGATCCAAACTACGGCGTGAAAGTGGAATTCGATCATGATGGATTGGTCATCGACCTGTATATCATTGTGGAATACGGTACCCGTATCAAAACCATCACCAGCAGTGTTGTAAATAGTGTAAAATACAACGTCGAAAAAACGGTCGGGCTTCCCGTCCGCCGGATTAACGTTCACGTCCGTGGTTTACGGATCAGCAATATGGATTAATCAGCTTCTGATTCCCGGAAGCTAGTTATTATCGTGTTTTCTCCTGGGAGTATTATGAGTGTTGCAGAATTGACAAAACTAAGTACTGATGAACGCCATAAACTGGTTTCAGTACCTATCAATGGGCAGGGTTTAAAAACATTACTGGAAGCCGGCATGGTGTGGCTAAAGACCAATCAACAACATGTCAATAGTCTGAATGTCTTCCCCGTTCCGGATGGGGATACCGGAACGAATATGGTTCTGACGATGCAGGCTGCATTTGATGAAGTTGAGAATTCCGGTATGGGTAACGTCGGCCAATTCAGTCACGCCATCGCCCGGGGCGCGCTGATGGGCGCCAGAGGCAACTCCGGCGTCATCCTTTCCCAGATCTGGCGTGGGTTTGCCAGAGCACTGGATAACGAAGATACCATGGATGTCGCCTTGCTGGCGAAAGCGCTTATGGAAGCTAAAGAAACGGCCTATAAGGGTGTTGTTCGTCCTGTTGAAGGCACAATCCTGACCGTGATCAAGGATATCGCAACCCAGGCTGAAGCTTCCGTAAAGCGCACTTCTTCCTTCACTGAAGTTCTGGCTGATATTGTCGATGCGGCGGACGCCTCCGTTCAAAGGACCCCTGAACTGCTCCCCATCCTGAAACAGGCCGGCGTGGTTGATTCAGGCGGCAAAGGCCTCTTCTGTATTTTCGAAGGCATGTGGCGCTTCATTAATGATGAACCCCTTGATAAAGCGCTGACGGAAGTCATACCCCTCTCTGATATGAACCTCGACGATGCCATGGAAACGATCGAGCCTGGGCAGGACTACGAAGTCGTCATCGACTTCTCCCCTGACGACACCTTTAATCTCCAGGACTACTATTCCGATCTGGAAGAGATTGGAACCTCCATTCAGGTGGGCGAAGGCGACGGGATCTACCGCATGCACATCCACGTCCCCACTGAAAAACGATATGAACCCATCGACCATACCATGACTTTGGGAACGATTAAAAAGGTCATGATTGAAAACCTGATTGCCCAAATGGACGAGAAAAATGGCGCTAAGAATCCCAAAATTAAACTGGCTCCGGTACAACCCGGTGAGATCGCGGTGGTAACCGTTTCCCCTGGATCGGGTTTGAGCCGGATTTTTGCAAGCCTGGGCGTTGCTGCAATTGTCCAGGGTGGTCAAACAATGAACCCCTCGATTAAAGAAATTTTGGCCTCCTTTGAAGATTTACGCACCGATAAGGTCATCATCCTTCCAAACAATAAGAATATCCTGATGGCGGCGAAGGAAGCAGCGACCATGACCGTTAAGCAGGTCGCCGTGATCCCCACCCTCACCATTCCTCAGGGGCTGGCTGCCATGTTCAGGTTAATTCCGGACGCTGATTTCGATGAAATTGTAGCCGACATGAACGATGCAATCCAGGAAGTTGAAACCGGCGAGATTACCGTCGCCACCCGGACTGTTGAAATTGACGGTGTCCAGGTCGAAAAAGGCCACGTCATTGCCCTGCACAACGGGAAATTGGTGGCATCCACCGACACCATTGATGAGGCCTGCGAGCAGTTATTGGTGGATGCTGACGCCACCGACTATGAGCGGATCACCCTATTCTATGGCGAGGACATGAAATTGGCTCAAGTCAATCAACTGGCGGACAAGATCCGCTCGGTGTATCCCAACCACGAGATCGAGGTGCACGAGGGCGATCAACCCCATTATCAATTAATCATTGCAATTGAATAATTTTTTCTAATTGACATGATAGAGCCCCCCTGCCGGGGCTCTTTTTATTTCAATCCAACCCCTGTCAATCCAACCCCTGTCAAGGCTAAACCCCACCAATCGCCTGAGCGGGCATGTTACAATGAGGATTCATACAACCCACCGCATGGATTATGATTAATGATCGTTATGCGTTAAAATGAAGTGAAACTAGTGAAATTAAGGCCTGGTCAAAACAATGCAACGATCGATCGAGAAACTTTATAAAATTTTTAAATTGGAAGCTGATTTTAATTATTCAAACAAAGCTGTGGTCGGTGGGCTTGAGAAACTGACCTCTACCTGGGTTGGAGAAGCCCGTGCAGACGGTCTGCCTGAGGACCAGATCCAAAACGTCATTTCACGCCTGGAGGAATATCCAAATCTTGATCCTACCGCCAGGGCAAAAACCTTGAGTGATATTGGTAATATTTTGGACAATGCCGGTATCAAACACTTACCCATGCCGGCTGTTAACAGTGAATCGGTAGATCAACCGGCTCCCAAACCACAAACATCCGAACCTCAAACCAATCAACCTGCGAAGAAATCCCGGGGTTCGACCCAGAAGCGAACTACTGGACCTGCGCCTGTCCCCAATTCACCAACAATCAAAGGCTTATCTGCGCCTACCACTGCCGTTCGAGGAATCGGCGACAAACAGGCTGCCCTCCTGGCGAAGTTAGGGTTAAATACGATAGAGGATATGGTGTATTACTTTCCCCATCGTTATGACGACTATTCCGAGCTCAAAACGATCCGGGATTTAACCTACGGCGATGAAGTGACCATCCTTGCCTGGGTCAAAAGCGTCAAGACCTTCCAGGTGCGCCAGGGCCGCAAGATCACCCAGGCTGTTGTTTCGGATAGCACCGGCGCCATTCAATTGATGTGGTTCAACCAGGAATACCAGATGCGATACCTGAGGAAAGATATGTTCCTCGCCATATCCGGGAAGATCGATCAATATATGGGCCGGCTCGTGATGCATCATCCGGACTATGAGCAGGTCACACAGGAGCAAGTCAACACCCAGCGTATTGTGCCGGTGTATGGCCTGACTGCCCGGCTGAGCCAGCGCTGGCTCAGAAGGTCCATGCACAACGTGATCACTTACTGGGCACCCAGAATCCCCGATTTTCTGACCGAATACATCCTCAAAGATGCCGACCTGATGGATGTCTCCACCGCACTAATGGAGATCCATTTCCCGGAAAATAAATCCAACCTGAAGAATGCCCGGTTCCGCCTGGCCTTTGACGAAATCTTTCTCCTCCAATTAGGCGTCCTGCGCCAAAAATATGATTGGGCGAACCTGACGGGGCGCAGTTTTGAGGTTTCTGATGAATGGCTGGTCGCCCGGGCCACCTATCTGCCCTTCGAACTCACCCATGCTCAATTCAAGGCGCTTTCTGATATCCGGAAAGACCTTGCCAGCGGACGCCCAATGAACCGCTTACTGCAGGGTGATGTGGGTTCCGGTAAAACCGTCGTGGCAGCCATCGGCATCAGCGTGGTATTGAAGAACGGTCCCCAGGGCGCGTTCATGGCTCCCACCAGCATCCTGGCCGAACAGCATTATGCGAGTCTGAAACGTCTGCTGGCTAACCCGGAAGACGCCGAGGCGCTGTTGAAGGAAGAAGAAATCCGGTTGTTGATCGGCGACACGCCGGCCAGTGAACGCGCCGAGATCCTGGCAGGTCTGGCAGATGGCAGCATCAAGCTGGTGATCGGGACGCACGCCTTGATCGAGGATCCGGTCATTTTCAAGGACCTGCAAATTGTGATCGTTGATGAACAGCACCGTTTCGGTGTGGCGCAACGGGCTGCCCTGCGGGAGAAAGGCGAGAATCCCCACCTGCTGGTGATGACCGCCACGCCCATCCCAAGGTCACTCGCCCTGACCATCTATGGCGACCTGGATATCAGCGTCATGGATGAGATGCCCTCCGGGCGGCAACCTGTCAGTACCCACATCATTTACCCCCTGGAACGGGAACGGGTTTACTCCCTGATCCGCGCTCAGGTTAAGGAGGGCCATCAGGCCTTCGTCATCTACCCTCTGGTCGAACAAGGGGATAATGATGAAAACATGGCTGCCGTGGAAGAACGGGAACGGCTGCAAAATGAGGTCTTCCCCAACCTGAAGGTTGGCCTCCTGCATGGCAGAATGCGACCGGATGAAAAAGAAACCGTCATGCGAAAATTCCGGGACATGGAATACCAGGTGCTGGTTTCAACCTCCGTCGTCGAAGTCGGCGTGGATGTCCCCAACGCAACAGTGATGGTTGTTGAAGGGGCGAACCGCTTTGGCCTTGCCCAACTCCACCAGTTCAGGGGACGGGTCGGGCGGGGATCAGCCCAATCCTACTGCCTATTAATCCCCGAGACCAGCGATGCAGCCGAAAACGAACGTCTTTTGGCCATGGAAAGCACCACTGATGGCTTTGTCCTGGCAGAACAGGACCTGAACCAACGCGGTCCCGGTGAATTCCTGGGGACGCGTCAATCCGGCTATGCCAACCTACGCCTGGCGAACCTCACCGATGTCCACCTGATTGAAAAGGCGCGACATTATGCCGAGCAGGTTTTCGAGAATGACCCCAACCTTACCGCGTCAGAACACCAATTGATGCTGGATGCGCTGAACCATTTTTGGCCATCCGCTGAAGGAGACTTAAGCTGAAATGACAACCGTACTTTTCCCCGGGACCTTTGACCCCATCCATTACGGTCATATCAATATCGCCCGGCGCGCCGCAGACCTGTTCGATGAAGTGATTGTCGCCGTCTATGCCCGCGACCACAAGAACAGCCTTTTCTCAGCAGGAGAACGCCTGGCAATGGTCGAAGAAGCCTTCAAAACCGTCGGCAATATCAGTGTAACTTCCTATTCGGGTCTCACCGTGCAATTCGCCAAGAAAATCGGCGCAAGGGCCATCGTGCGCGGCCTGCGGGTTTTCTCGGACTTCGAATATGAATTTCGGATGGCCCTGGCCAACAACCGGCTGGAGCCGGAAATTGATGTGATCGCCCTGATCACAACGGAAGCCCACACTTTCCTCTCCTCAACCACCGTCCGGGAGATTGCCGCCCTGGATGGAGATGTGTCGAGTATGGTGCCTGAGCACGTCCGGCTTGCCCTGATCGAGAAATTCTCCAATCTGGGCCAGGACCAGGACATTGTTCCCCAAACCTCATTGCGGGATTAATTCGCACGATTTCGCCTAATCATGCTAAGATTGGTATAACGCTTGCAACCTGGAAGGAAGAAGCTCAACAGCGGAGGACGAAATGGATATTCTGCATCTTGTAGATCGACTCGAAGAACTGTTCAATGAAAGCCGGCCCATCTGGCTGACGCATAGCGTCATCGTGGATGAAGACCGTATGCTGGATTTGATCGACCAAATGCGGGTTGCGATTCCCGAAGAGATCAAAAAAGCGCAGCAGATCATCGCACAGCGGGACCGAATCCTCGCCCAGGCAAAAGAAGAGGCCAACCGGACGATTGGTCTGGCGCGGGAAAAAGCCGAGAAACAGATGGAGAACAACGAACTGATTCAGGCTGCCCGGAGTAAAGCCGACCAGATCGTGAATCAGGCGCATCAGGAAGCCGGCATGACCCAACAGGAAGCGGACCGGTACGTTGTAGACGCCCTGGCAAACCTTGAAGGACAGTTGGCAGGATTGTTGAACCAGGTTCGGAATGGTATCAATACGTTGCAAGGTGACAGCTATCTAACTTCAACGCCCCCCAACGCGGGAGGCGAAGAAGATAACGGTCTGTTGTAACCCGGATCGTATTCAATCTTTGGCAGCATCTGAATTTTCAGATGCTGTTTTGTTTTAAGTGAATGGTCCCGCTCCGCTTCGCTTCAGCACCCTACGGGCGTTCCGCTTCGCTTCAGCACCCTACGGGCGTTCCGCTACGCTTCAGGGATTTCATGAATGGGGGATGGAGAATGGTTGGATCAAGGTATTAGATATCTGGTATTAGGCAATCAGGTATTAGGTATCAGGCAATTGGGTAACAGGCTATTGTCATCGCGAGGAGGCATTAAAGGTGGTGACGTGGCGATTTCAAAAGGAAAATATATTCTACTTACTTTTAAAGGGCAAGGTGAATTGTGAATGGGGGATGGAGAATGGGGGAGCAGGTATCAGGTATCAGGCGATCAGGTATCAGGCAATCTTCAACGCGAGAAAGCGCGAAGCGCCCCCGCCCCTCGGGGCTTATGCCTGCTCGATTTTGTTCAGGGGTTCTAATTCTTTCCAGGATTGCACTCTGCTTCAGGATGTGGTGAGCCAAGTATTCCATATTCAATCCATTTAAGTTCATTAGACACC
>DPKV01000252.1 GCA_003542325.1 Anaerolineaceae bacterium | reverse complement strand
CAAAAAGTGCGCACGCTGATCAAGCGCGATTTTGAGCTGGCTTTTGAACAGGTGGATGTGATCGCCGCCCCCGTGGCGCCGACCACCGCCTTCAAGTTCGGTGAACACACGGACGATCCCCTGGCCATGTACCTGGAAGATGTCTTCACCCTGCCCGCCAACCTGGCCGGGGTACCGGGGCTGGCCTTCCCGGTCGGGTTCGACCCGCAGGGGCTGCCCATCGGGATGCAGCTCATGGGGCCGCACTTTAAGGAAGACCTGCTCTTCCGGGTCGGCCATGCCTACCAGTTGACGACCGAGTGGCATGATAAATCTCCAAAAATAAACAGTAAACGTGATTAGTTTGGAAGGGGAAGAATGAGCACTTGGCGAGAAGAGGTCTTAAATCAAATCCGAATAATGACCCAGGAACATAAGAACCTGTATTTTACACGTCAGGAATTCATAGAGCAAAGACTGCCTTTCGTCGCAGAAGCGATTAACACCAAAGGAGAGACGCCGTCTCAAACTTTAAGCAGAGTTCTCCAGGAATTGCGAGACGACAATATCCTGGATTTCGTGGACAATCAGGGATTGTATTATTTTATCGGTGATGAATTCCAGATTGAAGAAAACGATGTACCGGAAGAAGTATTGGATAGTGCCATTAAAAAGAATAAAGTGCGTTTTAACGTGATTGAAACAGACGAAACACTCCGCCAAGCACGACAACGCAAGGGACAGGCACGTTTACGTCAATTAACACTTGAAAATTATAACTACCAATGTGCGCTTTGTGATGTTTCAGAACCCAGCTTATTAGTCGCTTCTCACTTGGCACGTTGGGCAGATTGTCCCCAAGGTCGGGGGGATTTGGCAAATGTTGTTTGCCTTTGTCGATGGCATGATCCATTGTTGGAATATGGATTTTTATCATTCTCTGATGATTATCGTTTATTGAAAAGAGAACCGCATAGTATGTTCCTGGAACAACTATTGCAATCAACAAATATATACCGTAAACCTCGTGAAATCCCGCTCGATCCGGTTTATCTGGCATTGCACCGTGAACGAACTCATTTTTCTTAACAAACGCAATAAGGAGAACTCCCCTGTGACCAAACCCTTGAAAATTGTGATCCCCACCGCCGGCTTCGGGTCACGTCTGCGCCCGCTCACCTGGAGTAGACCCAAACCCCTCATCTCGCTCGCAGGAGGGACGGTCCTTGACATCCTTCTCAATTCCTTCCGGTCGATCCCAAATTTTGATGAGGTCGAATTTGTGATCATTTTAGGATCGTGGATGGGGGAGCAGATTCCGCCCTATATTACTGAACACTACCCGGACTGGCATGTGGATTTCGCCGTTCAGCCCGAAATGAAAGGTCAGTCCGATGCCCTCTGGTGCGCCCGGGAATTCCTGCACGGTCCAATGATGATGTCCTTCTCGGATACCCTTCTTGATCATGATTTCTCCTTCCTGGGTGAAGAAAAAGCTGAAGCGGTCGCCCTGGTCAAACCCGTCCCTGACCCGCGCCGGTTCGGCGTGGCTGAAGTCGATGCCGCCGGTCGGGTGACCCACCTGGTTGAAAAACCGCAGAGCATCGAGAACAACCTGGCCGTCGTCGGCTGTTATTATTTCCAGGAAGCGGAAGACCTGGTCGGGGCCATAGAAACACAAATCGAACGAAACGTCTCCCTCAAGAATGAGTATTATTTGGCTGACGCGATCAACATCATGCTGGAACGCGGCCTGAAGATGCGCACCGAGAAAGTGGATGCCTGGCTGGATGCCGGCACGGCTGAGGCTTTGCTGGAAACGAATGCCTACTTTCTGGAACATGGCCGGGACAACAGCATCACAGCTCAGGTGGAAGAGTCGGTCATCATCCCACCGGTCCATATCCACCCCGGTGCCCGGGTCAGCGCCTCGGTGATCGGGCCGCATGTCTCCGTCGGTGAAGGCGCTTCAATTAAAGGCAGTACCGTCAAAAATTCAATTATCGGTCCGGGAACGCATGTGACCCATTGCATGCTGGAAAACTCCCTGATCGGTCATAGTGTGACCATTACAGGCCAAACCGGAAAGTTCAACCTGGGCGACAATTCCTGGGCCGTCCAATAAGACCATTCTCATCCACGACAAAGCCCTTTGACTAGAAAGTGCATACGATCCATTTCCACACGTATAAAAGAGGAGATGAACCGATGAGTAAGGATCTGCAAATTTTGATACCCATGGGGGGATTCGGCAAACGACTCCGCCCACTGACCTGGAGCAGGCCCAAACCCCTGGTCTGCCTGGCCGGTAAGACAGTCATTGATTATGTGCTGGAGATGTTTAATAGCATTCCAGATTTCGAATCGGCGGAACTGGTCTTTTCGATCAATGAAGCAATCGAGGTTCTGATCCGGGAACATGTCGCAAAATATTATCCGGACAGGAAGGTCACCTTCGCCATTGACCGGGCCATGCGCGGCCAGTCGGATGCTTTCTGGCAGGCCCGGGAAGTCCTGAAAGGTCCCCTCCTGGTGGTCTTCTCAGATACCATCATCGAAAACGATTTTTCCTTTTTAAAAGATGAGACTGCGGATGGTGTGATCTGGGTTAAGCCTGTCCCAGACCCGCGAAGGTTTGGGGTGACCCTGTGTGATGAAGAGGGTTGGATCACTGAATTAATTGAAAAGCCCAGTGAGATGACCCATAACCTCGCCGTTGTGGGATGCTATTACTTCAAAGACGCTGAAATTCTGCTTTCAGCGATCGGTGAGCAGATCGAACGGAAACTTTACCTGAAAGGCGAGTTCTACCTGGCGGATGCCATCAACATCCTGCTCAACCGCGGCCTGAAGATGCGGACTGAGAAAGTGGCGACCTGGCTGGATGCGGGGACTCCCGAAGCCCTGCTGGCGACCAACCGTTACCTGTTGGAACGCAACCTTTCCCACAACAAGGATTTGACCAACCTGGTAAATACAGTTATCATTCCGCCAGTGTCTATTCATCCAACCGCAAAGATTGAGAACGCGGTCATTGGTCCGCACGTCTCCCTGGGTGAAGGGACAGAGATCGCGAACAGCCTGATCAAGGATTCAATTATCGGGCCGCGCTCTCATATTAACCACAGCCGGCTGGAGATGTCACTGGTCGGATATGATGTGACTATCACAGGGCAAACAGGCCGGTTTAACCTGGGTGATAACGCTCAGGCCATCCAATGACCGGTCAGGTGGAGTGCTATGCAGGCAGCAGTTATCCGGAAAAACCCCGGTTTGTAAACTGGGAAGGTGACCGTTATGCTGTGGAAGCGATCATCGACCAGCATCGTGAGCCAAATGGAATTGGTTTTCGAGTGCTTTGCCAACCTGGTCAAGCAGTCTTTGACCTGCTTTATCAAATGGATTCAGATACATGGGAGATCCGACTGGTCGGAGCTGCTCCCACTGAATAACACAATCAAACACTAGTTATCACAGGAGATTGAATGCCCAATCGTTTTCTATCCAGCAAGGTGAACAGCCTGAAAGCCTCCGGAATCCGGAAATTCTTCGATATCGCCGCAACCATGGACGATGTCATCTCACTGGGGATTGGTGAGCCGGATTTCACAACCCCCCAGCCCATTATTGACGCAGGTATTGACGCTTTAAGGCGTGGGGAGACGCATTACACCTCCAACCACGGCATCCTTGAATTACGCCGGGCCATTTCAGACCATCTGGATCAGCGCTATGGCGCTAAATATAACCCGGCTGTTGAAATCATCGTCACGGTCGGCGTTTCTGAAGCACTCTATCTGACCTTCACCACACTGCTGGACCCCGGCGACGAAGTCATCATCCCGACGCCTTGTTTCGTCTCCTACCAGGCAGAGGTGACTCTGGCCGGCGGAGTGCCGGTTGAAATTTACACGACCATGGAAGATGACTTTCAGCCTGACCCCGGCATGATCGAAAGGGCCATCACGCCCAAAACAAAGGCGATCCTGCTGGGCTATCCCAACAACCCCACCGGCGCAGTGGCCAAAAAGGAAAACCTGGAAGCCATTGCAGCTCTGGCGGAAAAACACAACCTGCTGGTCATCTCAGATGAAATCTATGATCGCCTGGTATACAACCAGGAACATATCTGCTTCCCAACACTCCCCGGGATGCAGGAACGAACCCTTCTCTTAGG
>DPKV01000118.1 GCA_003542325.1 Anaerolineaceae bacterium | reverse complement strand
GATCTGCACCGATCAACCCGACTACATTTCGAATGGCAGGATCGGCGTCAAAACCGAGGATCAGGTCCGGCCCAGCCAACTCAAAGAAGTGCATGCCATGGCTTTGAATGATTTGTCCCATATGCATCAATTCACGGAGCAATGTCGCCGTATGGGGTGGGGTGACACCCATCAGCACATCGCCGGCTTTTGCGGCTGCCAGGTGATGACTTACCGGACAGATCCCGCAGATGCGGGGTGTGATTTGCGGCATTTCGAAGACCATCCGGCCTTCACAAAACTTTTCAAAGCCACGGAACTCATTGACATGGAAATAGGCATGGTCCACACTGCCGTTATCATTCATGTGAATGGTCACTTTTGCGTGACCCTCAATTCGGGTTACGGGTTCAATCGTGATTTTCTCTGCAACCATTATTCGTACCTCCTAATTCCACTGCAATTTATCATTCTTTATGTCCGGGATCCGGCCTTGAGCCAGTTCTGCCAGGGCATAGAAGATAGTATCTGCATCTGGTGGACAGCCGGGGATAAACACATCCACAGGGACAACCTCGCTGATTGCACGAACCCGGGTCATTTTAGCCAGTTCCGGGCTGGAAGGGATCTTGCCTTCGGAGTCAACACTCTCAGCGTCCACATAGGCTCGTTGCAGTGCCGCTTCTGCACCGCAGAAGTTCCGCATGGCGGGGACGCCGCCAAAGACCGCACAATCACCCAGGGCGACCAGGATCTTGCAGCGTTCACGCATCCGAATGGCAACTTCTTCGTTGTATGTGTTATTGATCCCACCTTCCAGAATACCAACGGTCACGCCGTCTTTATCGGGTTCTTTGAGATCGGTGATCGGTGTAGCCCGAAGGTCGACCAACTCAACGACTTGTAAAATTCGTTCATCTATATCAAGAAGTGACATATGGCAGCCAGCACATCCGCACAGCCAATCACTTGCTACTTTAGGTTTTGCCATGATTCTTGTCCTTTCGCTTTGTCAACCACTTTAATCGTAACGGGTTATGCTTCCTGAATGGCGACCGTGGGTACACGGGCCATCAGGCTGGCTTTCCAGTCCATATCCGGGGTTACCGATAAGGTTTCAGCGACTTTCAACAGGGTTTCGTGGTTGGTCAGGATCCCATCGGGCGCATCAATCGATTGAACCGCCTTTTGCAAACGTCCATCCAGGCTCAGGTAAGTCCCGGATTGTTCAGCCCAGTTTCCGACCGGCAGGACAACAGCAGCTTTTCCCGTCACCTGGGAGCTGTAGGCCGCCTGGGCGACAACAAAGGGAACGCTTTCCAGCGCTTTGACCAGTTTCTGGCTGGGTTCTTCATCACCCAGGATGACAAATGCAGCGGAAAGATCATCTGCTTTGAAAGCGGATTCCAGACCGAGTTGGGCTGCTGCCATGCTGTTGGATTTACCTTTGACGCCCACCAGGGCTGCGCCTGTCTTCTCGGCCAGGGCCAGGAGGGTTTCCAGAGCATCTTCATTAACATGGCTGGCAAAGTTGACTCCGTAAACGATGACCGGCTTCTCAGCATTATTGAGGGCGTCAGCAGCCGCATTCATATCTGCATCTGTGTTGCCGTTTTCAACTGCAGCCAGGAGAGATTTCAAGAATTCTGCCTCATCGCCGGCCTTCAGGGGAAGTTTTACTTGAGCTTTATCGGCCAGTTGATTGGGGATGCTGTCCGCGACGACCAGCTTTGTCCCATTTTGGAGCTGGCGTTTCACAAAGAAACCGGCAACCTCATGTTCATCGACGAGGTCCAGTTCCAAAGCAAGGACGGTGTCGGTATCTTTAAGGGCGTCCATATTGGATTCAAAGGATTTACCTAACTTGTCCGCCAGTGCGGTGAGAGAGGCTGTTGCCAAGCCTTCTTCCAGACTGGTCACCACACCTGCGCCCAACTGATCGGCGAAGATGGATTTGAACAGCGCAAGGTCCTCAGCGGGCAGCCGTGTTGAAGCGATTGCGCCCAGTTTTTCTCCCTTGCCCAGGTTATCTGCGATGGCCTTAAAGGCTTCGTCCCAGGTGGCAGCTTTTAAGGTGCCGTCTTTGCGGACCATGGGGGTCAACAAGCGGGGGCGGTCGTCCTCAAGGGGCAGGAAACGACCTTGTTTACATAACAGGCCGTGGTTGAACTCGGCATCCCAATCGCCTTCGATCCGAATGAGACGATTATCACGGGTCAGGACATCTTTTTGACATCCAACCGAACATTCCGTGCAGACGCCAAGATGATGTTCAACGTCAACTTCTCTGCCCTGGTAAGCGCTTTGGCGATCGATCAGCGCACCGGTGGGGCAGATTTGAACGCACGTCCCGCAGGAGATACAGGTACTTTCACCGAAAGGAACCGCATAATCGGCGACGAGGAGGCTGTTCGCGCCGCGTTCCTCAAAACCGAGGGTGAAATTCCCGACCAATTCACCGCAAGCCCGGACACAACGGCGGCAGAGGATGCAGCGGTTATTGTCCATGATGATGAACGGGTGGGAGGCATCCACATCATAGGGCTGCCAATTAGGTTGAAGGTCCCAGTGGGTCATGCCTTCGTCGTAAGCCCGGTTCTGCAGCTCGCAGTCGCCGCCGCTGACCTGGCAGTACATGCAGAAGTGATTGCGCTCGCTGAAGATCAGGGTGAGGACGAATTTACGGGCATCCAGCACTTTCTGGGATTTGGTATTCACAACCATCCCGTCCGTGGCAGGCAGGGTGCAGGAGGGCTGCAACGTTCGTGCGCCTTCCACGTCCACCATGCAAAGCCGGCAGCCGCCATAGGGGGTGAGTTGGGGATGGTGGCACAGGGTGGGTACATAAACGCCGGCTGCTTCCGCGGCTTCCAGAACTGTTGTCCCTTCCTGTACTTCAATGGTTTTTCCGTCAATTGTGATTTTGATCATGATGGTATAACTCCATTAAATCTATTCAGTCGATCTGATGCGCCCGAAGGCCGCTCATAGGGCAGACACCAGCGGGACAAACTTTTAGTTTGATATGGGCTTCCACTTCCGCTCGGAAATGGGCCAAAATATCCCGAAGCGGGGAACCGGATGTTTGACCAAGACCGCAGTTGGAAAGATTGAAAAGCTGATCAGCCATCATCTGCAGGTCTTTCAGGTCTTGCGGGGCGCCGATACCTTCGGAGATGTTGGACAGGATTTCATAAGAGCGTTGGTTTCCGATCCGGCAAGGATTGCATTTTCCGCAACTTTCGAAGCGGAAGAAGTTGAGCAGCACTTTTGCCAGATCGACAACGCAGACTTCTTCATTACAGATCAATAGTGCGCCTGAACCCAGGGAGACACCGGCTTTGCTGAATGAGTCAAAGTCCATCGGTGTATCCTGAAGGCTGGCGGGGATGATGGAACCGCTCGACCCCCCGGTTTGGGCTAATTTGAAGGTTGAGCCATTCTTCATGCCCTTCGCATAAATGGCGATGACCTCCCGCAGGGTGATGCCCATCGGGACT
>DPKV01000055.1 GCA_003542325.1 Anaerolineaceae bacterium | reverse complement strand
TATTGTAAAGTTGTTTGTCTGGACCACGCTCTATCTTTCTGCCAGAGACCAAATAATCATTGCGATGTCAGCCTCAATTTTCTAAAACTTATCGGTCAGCCAAGCCTGAGTGGTTAATAAACGTACCACCAGACACGGCATGTGCCAAATAACCCTGTAGCGATGGCAACCGCGTGAACATTTGGCGGTTGTATATCGGAGATAATATCTCCCGCACCAACCTGGGCAGATGCACGGTGATAAGCTTCCCGGTGAAAGTAGTTAGACTTCGCATAAAACCCTGGAATAGTATTCCAGGTCCAAATACCTCCGCCGACCTCTTCATACCCGGAAGCAGCAAACGCAACACTGGTTCCGAATATGCCAACTAACAAAATGCAAATGATCAGGGTGCTTGCTAAACCTAATTTTTTGTTTCCCATCCTTACACGTTTCCTTTCCCCAAAAGGGATTGTGTATCCTTCGGTTAATGCAATAATTATTTGGCTCTATGTAATAATAACATAAACACAATAAGTCTTCAACTAAATTATCGAATCCAAAATTGTAAAATCATTTTCTATGACTGGATAGCTACAACCCTTATGAAGATCAGAAATAAAACCACCCCATATCATAGATATAAAAACCCCGGCGTTTATAACCGGGGTTGATTGTTTTTTAGGGGAGATGACTTTAGAAATTGCTGCGGACCTTGGGCCAGACGGACAATTCAAGCGTCAACCGTTGGAAGAAACTGCGGTCAGGGGCTGCGCCTTCACCGTACTCCATATCCACGATCCGGGCTTCCAATTGCAGTGTCGCTGTTTCCAGCAGGACCTGTTTGCCGGGTTCTGCCAGGATCGGTTCGCCCTTGGATTCAAGCCGCATCCGGATCTTGTTGTCCTCATAGACGTGTTCGCTCATGACAACCTTGGTGACCGTTTGGATATCATTCTTATCGAATAACCAGATTTCCAAAGCGCTCACATGTTTTGGTTCCCCGACACCGATCGTATCGGAAATGCCGACACCGCATTCACCCAGAAATTCTCCCGTTGGCGCATCAATGCTGAAGGAGTCGTCATAAAGGTCGTCCCCCACCATGTAAGTCGTCATGAATTGGGCGACCGGAGCGGCTGCTTCAGCCTGATAGGGCTCAGCATAAGCATCCTGTTCAGGTGCGTCGTAACCCATGCCCTCATCCATGAACTCACTGTCAGCGCTTTCTTTCCTGGTCCCAAACCCAATTTTGGATTTCAGCGTCTCAGGCTGGTCGCCATCATAACTGCGCGGCCGGATCACAAAGAAATAGACCACAACTGCCGCAGCCGCGAGGAGAACAACGCATAAACCACCGAGTAACAACCAGTTTGGTTTACCGGTGGGTTCCTCTTCTGTTTCCGGCGTAGCCACACTTTCAGTGCTCTCGGTCGGGATGACCGTATCACTTTGAGCATTGACAAGGATCGCAAAGCTGGCAATCTGTTCGCTGGTTAAATACCCGGGATCATTTCGCAATGCATCCAACGTGTCCTCGGCGGTATCTTCCAGTTCGATCCAGGCTTTGTTTGCAATGCCGGCGTCACCGGTCATCGAAGTAGTAAAGATCGACATGCGCAGGTAATCCTCGCGCAGGTCTTCCCTGAGGTGATAAGGAGCCAGATCGGTCCACTGGACCGGCCAGATCCCCCAGCCAATGACCAAGCCCAGGATAAGGCCTAAAACGACACCGACCGGAATGGTAATTCGAAAATCCTTAAGATATGATTTGATTTTTTCTGAGTTCATCATCAGCTCCCGTCTTTTTTAACAAGGACGAATAGGATTTTTAATTATTGTAGAGTATGACCTCTAATTCTGCAACTGTGTTACTCAGAAAGAAGAGTGCAAGGTCTATGCCATTTCCGATTCCTGGAGAATTTCATCCTGCGGGAAAGTCTCATCGCAATCCAGACATTTCAAATCACGTTTATTCACGATAACCAAAGTCCCGCCGCAGTTCGGACAGGGTTCTCCAACCGGTTGTTTCCAGGAAGTGAAATCACAATCCGGGTAACGGGAACAGCCATAGAAAGTACGTCCCTTGCGGGTTTTTCGCCGGACGACCTCACCTTCATCACAAGTTGGGCAGGCCACGCCGATTTTTTCCAGATAAGGTTCCGTGTACCGACAGTCCGGGAAATTGCTGCAGCTAATGAATTTTCCATACCGGCCCCACCGAATAATCAGTTCGTGACCGCATTTCGGACAATCCCGGCCAACTTTTTCAAGCTCGGCTTTCTTCTCTGGCATCTGTGCTTCTGCGTTCGCCAATCGCTCAGCGAATGGCCCGTAGAATTCAGAGATGACTTCAACCCACCTGGCGTCACCGGAAGCGATTTCATCCAGTTCTTCTTCCATATGAGAAGTAAAACTGACATCGACGATACTCGGGAAATATTCCACCACCAGGTCGTTGACCAGGAAACCGGTCTCGGTCGGCTCCAGTCGTTTTCCGTCCCGGACCACATAGCCGCGGTTCTGGATGGTCGAAAGGATTGGCGCATAGGTTGAGGGCCGTCCGATACCGTTCTCTTCCAGGACCTGCACCAGGGAAGCCTCCGTGTAACGCGGCGGCGGTTGTGTGAAGTGCTGTTCAGGATAAAGTTCCTTCAGATTCTGGCGCTGGCTTTCCTTAATATCGTCAATCGGAATGCGATCGCTGTTCTCTTCATCCTCATCGGTTTTATCTTCGTCCCTTCCCTCTTCATAGACGGCGAGAAAACCAGTATACTCCAGTTGGCTGCCGGAAGCGCGCAGCAAATACTTGTGATCCTCTCCCTCGCCAATGACCTCCACCGACAGGGTCTTGTAGATGGCCGGCATCATTTGAGAAGCGACAAACCGCTGCCAGATCAACTGATACAGCCTAAATTGGTCCCGGGACAGGACCTTCTTGATGGCTTTGGGTTGCCGCAGCACAGATGTGGGACGGATAGCCTCATGAGCTTCCTGAGCGGATTGCGTCCGGGTTTTGTACATGGGCGCTTTCTCCGGCAAGGAGCTCTCTCCATAGCGTTCCCGGATAAACTGCCGGACTTCCCTGAGGGCCAGGTCGGAGATATTGGTCGAGTCGGTACGCATATAAGTGATCAGACCCTGCGTACCCTCTCCATTCAGTTCCACACCTTCATAAAGCTGCTGGGCAATGGACATCGTCTTCCGGGCAGTGAATCCCAACTTCCGGGACGCGTCCTGCTGAAGAGTACTGGTGATGAACGGTGCGGATGGGTTGCGACGGCGAGTGCCGTGCTTAATCGTATCGACGGTGTAGACCGCCTTGCGCATGTCCTCAAGGATCGCGTTGACTTCGGTTTCGACAGCAAGCGCAGGGTCTTCGCCATCCACTTTGACCAGTTTTGCCCGGTAAGGCACCTGACCGCCTTCCGGCACCAGGTCTGCTTCAACGGACCAGTATTCTTCAGGGATAAAGGCTTCAATTTCGCGTTCGCGTTCCACGATCAACCGCAAGGCAACCGACTGCACCCGGCCTGCGGATAAACGGCTGCGGACCTTCTTCCAAAGGATCGGGCTGATCCCATAGCCTACCAGCCGGTCGAGGATCCGCCGGGCCTGCTGGGCATCCACCAGGTCCATATCCACCGAACGCGGGCTGGCAAATGCGTGGTCGACGGCGTCCTTGGTGATCTCATGGAACACCACTCGTTTGGTCCGGTCTTCATCAATCTCGGCAGCTTCCATCAAATGCCAGGCAA
>DPKV01000233.1 GCA_003542325.1 Anaerolineaceae bacterium | reverse complement strand
GGCAAATTCCGCGCCGATCTGGGCATGGGTACCTTCGGTGTTGTGGTCCATCGCCTTGCCGAGGTCGTGTAGAAATGCACCGGCTTTGGCGATTTCAATGTCAGCGCCGAGTTCGGCCGCAATGACGCTGGCGATCTTGGCCGTCTCAACCGCATGAGCCAACTGGTTCTGACCGTAGGAGGTGCGGAATTTCAACCGGCCCATCTTCTTAAGGATTTCTGCATGGAGCCCTGCCACGCCTGCGTCGTAGGCAGCCTGTTCGCCGGCTTCCATGATATCCTCTTCCATCTGTTCGTTCTCTTCTTTGAGGATCTTTTCGATATTGGCGGGATGGATTCGGCCGTCAATGACGAGGCGGGAAAGTGAACGCCGGGCAATCTCACGACGGACCGAGTCGAAGCAGGACACGGTCACCGCTTCGGGGGTATCGTCCACAATGACGTCCACGCCGGAGGCCTGTTCAAAAGCCCGAATATTACGGCCGTTGCGGCCAACGATTCGCCCCTTCATTTCTTCGTTTGGCAGGTTGACCAGCGAGGTGGTCACCTCGGCTACCTTCTCGGAAGCCACCCGTTGGATCGCGTCGGCGATCAGCTCACGGGCCCGGGCGTTGCCCTTTTCACGGGCCTCACCCTCGATCTGGCGGATGATCCGGGCCATATCCGCACGGGATTCCTTCTCAGTTTCCTGCAGCAGGACTTCACGAGCCTCATCTTTCGTCATTTCGGAGACCTTTTGGAGCTCTGCCATGATCTCTTCATAGAGATGTTCGATTTCATTGGCCCGTTTATCGACGCTGGATTGGCGTTTGTTGAGACGGACTTCGCGTTCTTCGTATTTTTCCAGCCGGCGATCCAGTTCCTCGCGGCGTTTTTGAAGCCGGTCGTCTTCCTTGGTCAGTTCCGTCCTGCGGCGGTTTAATTCTTCTTCCGCTTTCTGCGTAATTTGGAGGGCAGCGTCTTTTGCTTCGATCTCGATCTCGCGGGCCTGTTCTCTGGCTTCAGTAATAATATGGTCCGCTTTCAGGTTTTGCGCTTTGCGTTGATTTTCTACGATGGATTGTTTGATCATGAAACCGATCAAACCACCCACCAGCAACGCGCCTGCGCCGATGGCTATCAACAAGTAAGGGTTATTCATCATTTCGCTCCATTTTTCCAGTTTCGTCCAGGCGCTCTTGAGCCGGGAGTCCGAATTCCTGCCAGAGACGTTCCACTGTGGGTTTAACGATCCCAAAATGGAACCCGCGGCGTCCCAGGTAACCGCCAACTTTCTTGAGGAAACCGAGCCTGGTTTCCTGCTGGCATTGTTTTGCTTTCTTTATGCCAGCCTGATAGGCCAGTTCGTCTTCGTCCCCGCCATATTGATCAAGCGCTTGTCCAATCGCGTCCTCTGCCACCCCTTTTTGCCGTAGTTCGTATGAGAGAAGCCAATCGCTGCGTGGGCGGAATGCATTCCGGTTCTCAATCCACTGGCGGGAAAAATCAAGGTCATTCAGCCAGTGCTGATCGATAAGCTTTTGCAGCGTGGTTTCAATCACCGCATCGTCGAAACCTTTATCTTTTAGGCGTCGGCGTGTTTCTTCAATGGATCGCGGGCGGTGATTGATAAACTGCATGGCCTTTTGAAGGGCAATCTCATACGTGTCATCATGCTGCAGTTTTTCAATTTCCGTTTCGGATAACTTTCGTCCAGGTTCCAACCAGGCAGCGACGAAGCGGGAAAGCCCGAAAGCGAATTGCCCGTCCAGGTAGATACTTACCCTTTGAGGGTTGCGCTTCTGAGGCTTGATGGCTGTGATCTCCCGGTCCATGCAACCTTTCTTAAACTAAAAGCAGCCGAAATTCACCCATTGGGCTACGGCTGTTTTTATCAGTAAGAATCCGATATAGCGTTGTATTGGTACGGACGGTCTATGGCGTATCGCTTTGTGAAATACCTGTATCAAAACTCAACTGGTCTGTAATGGTGACCTGAGTGGAATGGATGACCATGCCTGTCCTATACTCAATTGCCTGACTCTAATCTTGATAATGGCACCACATCCGAAAATGTAGGGTTTTCTTGCTTGCCTTTCAAAACCGATGTCATTAATAATCGTTATGCCTGGCATTGCGCCGGCGAAAAGATTTCGTACGATTCTTTGATATCCTGGCCGCAGCCACATGATCCGGGCGGCAGATGAACAAATTTTTAACAATCTTAAAAAGCTGTTAGACTTTTTTAGTGTTGTAATTATACAATAAAAATTCATTTAATAAAGTGCTGGAGAAAAGTGAATTATGGTTAGAGAATAATGAATGGAGAATGGTGCGAAGGACATCGGGTATTAAGGTTCAGGTACAGGGGATGAGGAAATCACAAAATGCTTCCTTTCACGTGAGTGTTTCGGTTAATCATTAACGATGGGCGGAAACCTATTGGCAGCAGGCAGTTTGCACTACTAAAACACTTCTCACTGTGAAAAGAAATGCCATTCAGATCTGATCCTTATTATTGTTTCTATCTTTTTTTATTTTCTGGAGCGCGGACTTCGGTCCGCTTTATTCGGTTATATCCTCTCGAAAAATCTGGATTTTGGGTCAGTCTGCTCCGAAGGGGATATTAATTTTGGGGAGATTTAAAAAACGAAGATTCCTAATGGAATAATTTATTAATCAAACGCTTCAGAGCGGACTAAAGTCCGCACTCCAAAGGAAAAAGAATCTTCGTAATAGAAATCCGTAGTGCATAAAAATCCTGATTAAATTAGTGGTAAAGATTACGGTTTGGGGTGGGAGGATCATCTGTATAAACTTACAATTTTCCATTCACCATTCACCATGCCCAATCTTGGCAATTATTTTGGTTTTTCCTTATCTCATGTTAAAATAAAGCATATGGAAACTAACCGTTCGCAAACCAGCCCTCGACATCCAGACCACTCGAGTTACCAAAGACATAAGAAACAGCGGTTTTGGCAGATCCTCGCGCCGATTGGGGCAGGATTCCTCCTGATGATTGCTGTGATGGCGTTAACGATCTTAACGGCAACCCAGGGTGATATCGGATCGCAGGTTTCGGGGTGGGCGGATGCTTCAACGATCTGGCTGATCCTGCCGG
>DPKV01000043.1 GCA_003542325.1 Anaerolineaceae bacterium | reverse complement strand
AGTCAATGAAAGCGGCGGCAAATTCGTCCGCGTCCTCGGCTGTGTCCCAAACCGTATCCAGCACAAAGACGACTTCATCCGTGGCAGGATTAAGATAAAAGGCGTAGGCGTCACCGCCCCAACCTTCAGCGGCTGGAGCAGCGGTCTCTTCCGGCAACTGGAAAGCCGAATCATGTGCCTTATTCAGGATGAGGAAGGTGTACCACTCACCCATGACGTTCTGATCATAAAAGTACCAATCCCCGCCAAGGACGTCCGTCAGGTCCGGCAGGCCAACCGAGACCGGCAGATCATCAGGATAGCGCTCCGGGTGCAAAATCTGTTCGGTGGATACCGGAACATTGCCAAAGGCGTCATCGACGGTGAGATACCCGCCTTGTTCGTAAAGCTGTTGGACAAAGATCAACCCGTATTCGTACGGAAAATAGAGGTCCGCCGCCATATACGGTGGAGCCGAATCAAAAACCGGCGACTCGTAGCTGTCCATCATTTCCAGATAATCATCATAATCTTCCTGTGTTGCATGGTTCTGGAACCATAGAATCTCTGACAGTGTCGCATCCCCTTCGATCAGCGCCTGGACGGCAGCGCAGCGTTCCGAATCAGCCTCGCAAGCCTCATCGTTCAACATCAATCCATTTTCAAGGTCATAACGCTGATCCTGCAGGAAATGGGTGTATTCATGGGCGTAGGTCATCTTCTCGTATCCGCCAAATCCCGCCCCCTGGACGACATACATGGCTTTTTCTTCATCGTCATAAAAACCGGCGATCTGTTCACTGTACAATTCGTTATAAAAAGTCTTCAAATCGAAGTCATCAGGCAAAAGCCCCAATGAAGCCAGAACCTGAGCATCCCGAAGGGCATCCTCATCTGTATAATCAGCGAAGAAATCTTCCCGGACGATCTTTTCCAGGTCTTCCTCCGAGATAAGTTTCCATGCGATGGAGTCTTGGGTAAATATCCCTCTAATCCGGGAAACCTGTGATTCGATGGTGTGCATCAATTGGATGACATCTTCGGAGAGTTCGCTTTCCGAGGTCGGTTCAAGTGTCACGCTGGCTGAAACAGGCGTTTCCGTTTCAATCACAACTTCCGTTGTCTGTTTAAAAGGCCAAAGCAAGGACACGCCAATCCCACTCACAGCGAGTATGCCCACAATGACACAGGCGACAACCAGAACCACGACGCAACTAATGATGATGTTCTTCGTTTTCTTCTGTTCCATGATTATCCTAAGTTTTGATAGAGAATGGATTGGATTGGATTTTACTCAACGTAAAAGGATTGTAAAGCAATTTCCCCAACGTCTGTTTTTGGCCGTCAGTTTTGGATTATGGCTTATGCGTCCAGTTTATAACCCACACCACGCACCGTCTTGATGAAGCGCGGGTGTTTGGGGTCTTCTTCCACTGCCTGTCTGAGCCAACTGATATGAACATCCAATGTCCGTGTATCTCCCGTGTATTCGGTTTCCCATACGGTTTTAAATAACGGGTCGCGTTGAACGACTTCACCCTGGTGTTCAATCAGCATTTCCAGAATTTTAACCAACCGCGGGGTTAACCGGGTTTGCGCTCCATTGCTGGTAACAAGCTGGGTTTGCAGGTTTAATGCAATGGGTCCGACCCGCAGCATATATTTATCATCCGTTGGCTGGTAAGCACACATCCGGTTAATTAATTTCTGTACAGTAAAGGGGAGATGTAATGTCAAATTGGCATCGATGTCATCAGGGATACTGATGTCATTCTCAACGATTAATATGATCGGGGTTTCGCTGTCGGCCTTCCGGAATGATTGACAGATCCGCACACCACTTGTCCGTAGAGAAGCAGCATCGACGACCACAACATTTGGGTGCACTTCATCAAGCAGCTTAAGCCCTTTGCTGCCGCTGGAAGCCTTAAAGACTTCGTACCCTTTTTGACGAAGATCTTCTGTGAACGAATTGTGATCGCCTCGACTACCTTCAACGCTTAATATTACAAGTGACCTGTCGTGCTTCAATAGAAAATCCTTCCCACGAAAAGGTTATTCATTATAACGTATGAAAGACCGGAAAGTTACTCATAGAATTGCTATCCATCAAGAAAAATTTCTGATCCTTCGATGCTTGTGCGCAATGTAACTACTATAAAACATAGAAGGCTCAAAAATAAAATTGTAATCCTTAAGTGTCTAAACCTTAAAAAGTTAATTGTCTAGTACACCGAATTCTGTAATTTCGATTATACACGAAAACCTTAAAAATCCGTAGGGATTACCCATTGGACTTGGTTGCACCCTGATAGTCACCGTGTTAGAATCAAAATATCGTAGAAATGCCGAGGAGATTCCCATGCCTAAAATGGTCGAGGTCGAGATCGACAGCGTTCGAGTCAGTCTGACTAACCAACAACGCATTGTCATCCTGAAAGAAAAGGATCAGGAACGTTACCTGCCGATCTGGATCGGTCTGTACGAAGCTGAAGCGATCACCATCGCCTTGCAGGAGATTCAGGTCGCCCGTCCCCAAACCCATGATCTCTTAAAGACCCTCATCCAATCTCTGAATGCGGTTCTGTTACGCGTGGAAGTCATTTCCCTGTCCGACGATGTCTTTTACGGCAATATTGTGTTGAACATCAATGGTGAAATCCACCAGATTGACTGTCGTCCCTCAGATGCGTTGGCGCTTGCCGCGCGCACCCTGGTACCGATCCTCATCTCGGAAGACGTTATGCGTCAGGCGGGGATTGTCCCTGAAGCGGACATTACAGATGAGGAAATGACCATCGCTGAAGATGACATTGAAAATGAGCTGGGTAAGGAAGATCTGGATGTATTTGAAGATTTCCTTCAAAACTACAACCTTGACGATCTGGGGGACAATCCTGACTCCGAAGAAAACGATCAGTGATCCAATATTATCCCAACAAAGGTTATAATAAACCGGGAGAAGTCCATTGAAACTGACCCCCGGTTTTTTATACAATAGGTGTAATAAGCAGCAGAATACCCTCCGCAAGTGATGTGAGACCCATGACCGACGAATTCAATCTCAATAATGAAACCTTATCAGAAGCGCTGACCCTCCCAAGCAACCGGGAAGCTGAAGAAGCGCTGATCGGTGCGGTGCTGATCAACCAGGAAGTCTACCTGGATATCGCTCAATTTCTGTCAGTGGAGGATTTTTTCATCGTCCGCAACCAGTGGATCTGGGAGGCTTTTCGCCACCTGACCGAGACCCGCCAACCGATCGACCTGGTCACTGTGACGGAAGCGCTCACCAACCGCGGTCAGTTGGACGAGATCGGCGGGCAGGCTTAC
>DPKV01000212.1 GCA_003542325.1 Anaerolineaceae bacterium | reverse complement strand
TTTTTATCCTAAATATCTAATATATTGACAATCCCATTTTCTGCGGCTAAAATCACTGACACGAATTGGATAATAATAGTCATCATTCAGAAGGTGTTTCATGAAAAGTACTCGTGAAAAGATAATGCAAACACTGCTCGCCTTTCCAGGTTCCACGATTAACGACCTGGCTGAAGCAGTGGGTATAAATGGGATCTCAGTCCGTCACCACCTGACATCACTCGAAGCGGATGATCTTGTCACATCCACTGAAAAACGACATGGCGTGGGACGTCCTCATCTGGTTTACGCTATTACGGATAAAGGCCTTGAACAATTTCCCACGAGTTATCTTCGCCTCTCTCGCAAACTGCTTGAACAACTCAAGCAGCATATGACCAGTGGAGAAATTGAAGGCATTTTTAAAAATATCGGGGTCGAAATCGCCCAAAGTTACAGTGAGGAAATTAAGAATAAGTCTCTTGATGAACGCATGATTCTATTGAAACCTGTCCTCATGAGAGAGGGTTTCATTATCGATATAAAGAAAAACGGACAAACCTATTCCCTTTCCTCCCTCTCTTGTCCTTATTATCGAATTGCCCCCGATCACCCGGAAATCTGCGCAATGGATAATGCATTGATCCAAACCTTCCTTAATGTTCCAGTCATTGTCGAAGCGTGCCTTTTTAAAAACGCAGACCGCTGTATTTATCAAATTCCGATCACTACAAACGAGGACTAGAATGACCGATCCAACACCTCAAAATATCCCGGTATGGGATATTGATAACTCAAATCCGGATTTTGTACCCGCCCTTGAAGACAATCTTGCAGAAATTGTCGACCCAGAGCTGGGTTTGAATATTCTTCAACTTGGGCTGGTCCGAAATATCGAACTAAAACCGGACCACGCTGTCGTTACCATGATCCTGACCACACCATTCTGCCCCTACGGCCCATCGATGATGGAGACCACCCGTAAACGCGTGGAAAAAGTTCTTGAAATCCCCACAAAGATTAATTACGGTCACGAAACCTGGGATCCGACCATGATGGAAGAAGGTCTGGCAGATGACTGGGGCCTTTTCTGATCCTGTTTTCTAATCCTGACCGTTAAATCATAAAGGCCTGGACCACCATCCAGGCTTTCTTCGCTATTATTGATTGTCCTAAATTATTTGTCAAATAAAGTGGTTAACTTCATTCCCAGTGCAAGATCTCCAAACACCTTGATCTTTCCCATCATATAGGCACGCATGGCATCCATCTTGCCTGTCAGGACATTGATCCCATCCACAGCGTCTGCTCTGATGGTTAAATCAGCATTGTCGATTCGGCCTTCTTCAACCGAGCAGGTCTGTCCTTCGATCCGGATTAACCAGTTTGATGCCTGCGTTCCTGAGAAAACACACTGGACAACGCCGGATATACCTTTCGCTTTCTCCGAATTGAAATGTTCAGGGATCGCTTTCATCATTTCGCTAACGTTCATCTCTGACATCCGAAGCTCCTCTCTCTTTGCTCAATTTTTCAATTATAACCCAGGCAACGCCTTTCGACTTCTTCACCGATACGTCAGCATCATCATATTGTTCCGCCATTTGAGCGATTGTTTCCGGGCGCAGGAAGCGGCTTCGCATGAGCAATAATTTCTCTCCAACGGCAATTAATTTCACCCAGAAATTGGAAATATCTGGTTCTTCAATCACGATCATTCCACCCAGGTTCAACACTCGCCACATTTCTCTCAAAGTCAATTCCTGGTCGGCCAAATGATGAAACGCATCGACCATAATGATCCTGTCAAAGCTGTGCTTCGTCAATGGCAGGCACTCCGAATAGGCCATGAAGTCTTCTACCTCTTTTAATCGCGCTTCCTTAAGCATACCCATTGCGCTGTCACCCACAATAACAATCTGAACCAGCGGTTTGATAGCGGCGGCAACTCTCCCGGTTCCCCCTCCCAGGTCCAGGACGTTGTTTGTCGAGTTGAAACGACATAATTCGAGGAGGTTATCGACCGACCCGCGCCCAAAGATCCTGTCATAGATGGGACCAATTACATTGAAGTGCTCAAATTTAGCCATCTTAGAAAAAGACCACTGCCAGACCTCTGGCAAATAATGCCGCCACGAGTGCAACGGCTGTATTTAACCCCGCAATCTGCCACATCATTTTTCCCCCCAGCTCTTTCCTGATGACCAGCATAGTCGCCAGACAGGGAATATAAAATACAACAAATACGGCATAAGTGATCATCTGTTCCGAAGATAATACATTCGCGAATTCCATCGAACCCAGGGCCTGTCCGAGCATGACCAGGGACAATTCTTTTCGCAGCACACCGAAAATCAATGGCACACCGACTTCTTTGGGCAGCCCAAGCAGCCATGAAACCGGCCAGACGAGCGTGTTCAGATAGATGGAAACTTTTAAATAATTCATAACCGATAGGACAACGCTCCCAACAATCAGCAGCGGCCAGGCTTCAACAACAAATTCTCTGATCCGCCACCAGGCTTTATTGGTTACCGTTTTGAATGTCGGAATACGATAAACCGGCATTTCGAGGATCAAGCCCGGCGATTCGTCGGGGACAAGTTTTGAAAGGAGTTTCGCCGTCACCGCTATGACGAGAAGGTCAAAGATATAGATTCCCAATGCCAGGACGGGACCGAGATAAAAAGCTACCAGACCAAAAACGACCGCCAGTCTGGCTGCGCATGGTACCATGGTAGAAAGCGCTGCTGAAATGAACCGTTCCCGTTTGTCCTCAAGGATCCGGGTGGACATAATCGCCGGGACGTTGCACCCAAAGCCCAAAATAAAAGGCACAATGGACTTGCCGTGCAGGCCAAGTTTATGCATCAAAGCATCCATCAGGAAAGCGACCCTGGGGAGATAGCCAATATCCTCCAACACACCCAACCCGATCAGGAAAGGCACCAGGTAGGGCAGGACAATCGCCACGCCGCCGGAAACGCCCTGGATTAATGCAATCAGGACTTGCGGGACGAACGCCTGGGGCGCCTTGAATAATCCCAGCAGCCAGTCTTCCAATTCGGCGAAAAGGTTCATCAGGGGTGTTTCCAGCCACCCTCCAAATGAATAGACCGCCTGGAAGAACAGAAACAGGATCAGGAGTAAGAAAAAATACCCAAAGAAGGGATGCAGTAAAAGATCATCAAGTTTATCCCTGAAGGTAATATTCCGCTGCCCTTGCTTTGTCACACGTTTTACCAGGTTTTCGGCCAGTCCACTGCGTTCTCCAGTAACCACCCATGCTGAAGATTGCCCTCGCACCTGCCGCAGAGCCTTGTCAATCACTTGCAGATCGGAAGCGATTCCCGGTAATTGCTCGCTGATTTGTGCCAGAATGGGTTCATCGCCTTCAATCAGTTTTATCGCCAAGGCTCTTGGATTTAAATAACTTTCGACATCCTTAAGACTATGCGTCAATACGCTGAGGTGCCGCTCGAGGTCGGTTGAATAAGTAGCCGGTTTTGGCATCGTTTTTTGGCGGCCAACCTCATAAGCCTTGACGAATAAGGGTTGGATACCTCTCCCCTTTGACGCAATCATGGGGATTACGGGCACACCCAAAGCTTCCGAGAGCGCTTCGACATCCACCCGGATGCCAATCCGGTCAGCCTCATCCATCATATTCAAGGCAATCACAATCGGGATTTCCAATTCCAGGAGTTCGACGGTCATCGTCAGGCCGTGAGAAAGGTGGGAGGCATCCAATACATTGACCACAACGTCAACGTTGTTGGAGGTCAGGTACTTGATGACCTCACGCTCCGCCGGATTTGTACCTGCCAGGGTATAGGTCCCGGGCAAATCAACCACCTCGACAATATCCCCCAAAACCCGGACCTTGCTTTCCGTGAAAGTGACCGTTGTCCCGGAAAAATTCCCGGTCTCAGCCTTATACCCTGCGACCTGGTTAAAAAGCGTGCTTTTTCCACAATTGGGTTGACCGATGAGTGCAATCCGCATCAGGAGACCTCAACATCAATCCGTGCCGCTATTCCCCTGCCGATGGCAACGGAGCGGCCTTCAACATCTATCATGACCGGCCCACCCAGAGGGGCGTAACGTAATATTTTAATTTTATGTCCAGGTGCCAAACCAAGTTGGCGAAGCTTAAATTCAACGCCCTTTCCCCCTCGATAATCTATAACGCGTAGCAGCGATCCTTTAGGTGCATCTAATAATTTCATTTAGCCTCAATTAATTCAGTTTTTCAATTCTAACTTTTTGACCTGAATCAGTCAAGCCCAGAGCGTTAGCCCAGAGCGTTAACCCAGAGCGTTGGTTTTTCAGGACCCAGGTTCACCCCAATTGCTGGAATCCACGTCAGAATGCAATATAATTCATGAGGTTTTTGAATGCGACCGTACAAACAATATTTGGAACAAAGGCTCCCTATGAAATCGCTCCGATTTTATGACATTAATGACCTCCGACTGGAGAACGCAGATAGACCGGTTTCAGCACCCGGAGAAATCCGTCTGAAAACGGCCAGCGTTGGGATTTGTGGGTCTGACATTCATTATTATTGCGAAGGCAGCACCGACGGACAGAAACTCGGGCACCCCCTGGTCCTCGGACACGAATTTTCCGCCTGGATAGATGAAGGGCCGGATAAAGGACAGCTCGTTGCGGTTGATCCCGCCCTGCCATGCGGCCGATGCGAGTTCTGCCAGGAAGGCAATCCCAACCTGTGTTCGGAGCTGCGCTTTGCAGGGTCAGACGAGACGGATGGCGCACTGCGGGAGTATTTGACCTGGCCGGTAACCGCCTTATATCCCCTTCCGCCAGGTTTCACGCCGCAGGAAGGCGCTTTGCTTGAACCCCTTGGGGTTGCAATCCATGCGACGCGGCTGGGGAAGATCAGCCCCGGCATGACCGTTGGCGTTTTCGGCAGCGGCGCGATCGGACTTCTGACCATCCAGATGGCGAAGCTCGCCGGTGCAAGCCGGATCTTTGCCACAGATCGCCTGGATCAGCGGTTGGTGTACGCTCAAAAGTCCGGTGCAACGGATGTCCTCCCGGCAGACGGCAATGAAGCTGGAAGGATTTTGGCGGAAACCAATGGCCGGGGCCTCGATATCGTCTTTGAAGCGGCTGGAGATGACGGCATGGCCGTCGAATCCAGCATTGAGTCAGCGAAACGCGGCGCAATGGTTGTCCTGATTGGTATCCCATCGAAAGACGAGACCACCTTTTCCGCTTCATCGGCCAGACGACGCGGCCTGACGATAAAAATCGCACGGCGAATGAAACATACCTATCCCACGGCCATCCGCCTCGTCAGTCAGGGAAAAGTGGACCTCAAATCCCTGATCACCCACGAATATGCGTTAGTACACTTCCAGTCAGCGTTCGAAACCGCCGCCCGCCGCGAGGGTATCAAAGTCATTATCAATCTTTAAATTAGACTATCTATGGAAATTTTATTAATTGAAAAGCAACTCAATCATCATGATCTTCAGATTCGGCGGGAAGCCATCCTTTCAATCCGTCGGATGATCGGAGAGGGCACCCTGGCTCCCCCACCGCCCCAGGAAAACTGCAATTTACACGTCCATACTTTTTTCTCCTATAACGCTTTCGGCCANNACCGAGGAATTCCTCTGGTCATGCGAACAACTGCAGGTCCGGGGAACGGTCAGCCTGGAAACGCGCATCTACTTGCCGGAATTCTCGGACCGTGTCATAACATCCAAAGGACAACCGGGGGTCGCTTATTACATCCTCTCCGGGTTTGCATCAGGGAATTTATCACCCCAGGCCCAGGCGAAATATGGAGAATTAAAAAGGTATCTGACCTCCCGGAACCATCGCATCCTTGAGTCCCTGAACGATTATCTTTCTCCGCTTGTTGTTGATTACCAAAGAGATGTTGTCTCATTGTCTGCCGGCGAAACACCGACCGAGCGCCATATCATGGAAGCCTATTACCAATCAGCAATCAAGTCCATCGACAACCCCATTCTTTTTTGGTCGGAAAAGTTGGGCATGGAACCCTCTGAGATTGAACGCCTCCACCCACAGCCGTCGACTTTCAGGCGTGTGATGCGTGAAAAGCTGGTAAAGACCGGAGATATCGCCTATCAGGCCCCAGGTACAGAAAATTATCCGACTCTTGGCCTGGTCAACGACCTCGCAGGCCTCACAGACTCCCTCCCCACCCTTGTCTGGGCCAATGGCACCTACCCGGGTGAGCAAGAAGAGGCGGTGTTATTGGATTATCTGGTTGATAACTGTTTGGCGGGAATGAATATCGTCCCCGACCGCAGTATCAATGTTCCTGAACCGGATAAGGACTTCAGACTTAAATGCCTATACGAAGTTGTTGAGCTGGCTGCTCAATATGACCTGCCCATTTTCATTGGGACGGAGATGAACCAGCCTGGGCATCAATGGGTGGACGACCTCAATCTGCCGACCCTGGCCCCTCTAAAACAGTCCTTCATGGATGGCGCTTATTTTCTTTATGGTCATACCATGTTATCCCGATATGCCAATTTAGGTTATCTTTCAGGCTGGTCACAGGATCAATTCAAGGACCGCCGCTCGAGAAACAGTTTCTATACAAGGGTCGGCGCATCGCTTCCCAACACCAACGAGAGCCGGGATGTCCTGCAGAGCCTTCCCCATGATCTTTCCGCAAAGGATCTCCTTGTGCGAGTATCCAGAAAATGGGCCAACCCCAACTAGACCCCGAGGAGTCCCCCGGATGACATCACTTGCCTTACCACCCTTCATCATGACCTCCGATGAGAATTCATTTGCCCGAGAGACAATCGCCTCCCGGAAGCCGCTAATAATCGACCAGGTTCTGATCGATAATAACTACTCCGCATCCCTTCAGGAAGCATTGTTGCATTTTAAGGACGAACTTGTCTCCGGCCAAATTCGGTTGCTTGAGGAGGAAACCGAAGACCGGCCAATTTGGGATCACGATATCCGCCCCTGGCTAGGAAAGACATGGCTGGAGATTCCATGGTACCTGGCTGAAGCCTATTTTTTTCGGCGGGTATTGGAAGCAACAGGCTATTTCCAGCCTGGGCCATGGCAGGGGTATGACCCATTTAATAAATTAAAGGAAATTGAAATTAAAAAAGCTTTACCGTTTTTTACGCAATCCTATTTACAGGCTGAAACCCATCATTCAGAAGAAAGTTTCAAGAACGCTCTCAATAATGCGTTATGGGGAAATCAGGTTGACCTGAGTAACCTGGATAAAGAGTTCTCCTCACATACCAGGCCGCATGGCAACCTGCTGAGGGACGACACTTCGGATGCGTATGAGTACCTCATGCAGAAACCCGCAAAAACCGTCTACTTCTTTGATAATGTCGGTAAAGAACTTTATTTTGACCTGGCATTATTGGATCACCTGCTCCAGCACGAAGGTGTTCCTGCCATCACCTGCCTTTTAAAGAACCAGCCCTTCTTCGTTTCAGATGTGATGGAAAAAGACTTCTTATCTGCGTTAAATCAACTGCTTTCCTCGGGTGAGAATCGAATTCAAGACCTTGGTCTTCGACTTCAAACTGCTCTCCTGGAGGGTTCCATCCAGATCGAAACGCCGCCTTTTCTGACCACAGGTCGGATGTATCGCCAGCTGCCAGACGATTTAATCACGTTACTGCGGGATTCTGACCTGACCATTCTTAAAGGTGAAGTCAACTACCGAAGGTTGGTGGGTGACCGCCATTGGGAGCCAACCACACCCATCGGGAGGGCTGCCGTGTATTTCCCTTCCACCTTTTTAAGCCTCAGAACGATCAAAGCCGAGCTGATCCTGGGTCTTACTCAGAATCAAATTGGCCGTCTTGAGCGCGAAGCGGAACCGGGTTGGATGATCAGCGGGGATTGGGGATTAATCACTTTCCTGAAGAAATAGGCTATTTTCAATCAAAATATTAAAAACAACTATTTAATAAAACCGTTAAACAAAGGAGAAACAAACATGGAGGAACGAAAAAAGGTAAGGGTCGCGATAATTGGCGTGGGCAACTGCGCCTCTGCGCTAGTTCAGGGAGTGGAGTTTTACAAGAATGCGAAAGAGGATGAACGCGTCCCCGGATTGATGCATGTCAACCTGGGAGGCTATCATATCTCGGACATCGAATTCTCTGCCGCATTTGACGTCGTGGACACCAAAGTCGGTAAAGACCTGTCGGAGGCGATTTATGCCTTTCCGAATAACACCTACCGCTTTGCCGAGGTTCCCCCGCTGAATGTGCCTGTTCACCGGGGAATGACGCACGATGGATTGGGGAAGTACCTCTCGCAGATCGTTACAAAGGCTCCCGGCCCCACGGATGACATCGTTAAAATCCTTCAGGAGACGAAAACCGATGTCGTAGTAAACTATCTGCCGGTTGGGTCCGAAATGGCGACTAAATGGTATGTGGAGCAGGTGCTGGAAGCAGGCTGCGGTTTTGTGAACGCGATCCCGGTCTTTATCTCAAGTTCAGAGTATTGGCAGAACCGTTTTCTTGAAAAAGGATTGCCGATCATCGGAGATGACATCAAGAGCCAGGTTGGGGCAACGATCCTGCATCGTGTTCTGACCAGCCTGTTCGTCGACCGCGGCGTTCACCTGGACCATACATACCAGTTGAACTTTGGCGGGAATACCGATTTCATGAATATGCTGGAACGGGAACGCCTGGAATCGAAGAAGATCAGCAAGACAGGCGCGGTCACATCCATGCTGCCCTATGACATGCCGAGCAACGATATTCACGTCGGCCCCAGCGATTACGTCCCCTGGCTGACGGATCGGAAATTCTGTCATATCAAAATGGAAGGGACGACCTTCGGCAATATTCCTCTCAATCTCGAAGCCAAGCTCGAGGTCTGGGATTCACCCAATTCCGCCGGCGTGATCATTGACGCTGTCCGCTGCTGCAAACTCGGCCTGGACCGAGGATTGGCCGGCCCCCTCCTGGGCCCCTCTTCCTATTTTATGAAGACCCCGCCTGAACAATACCAGGATCATATTGCCCGGGATAAAACCGAGGCGTTTATCAAAGCGTAAGAGAGATGTCATTCTCTTTCCGGTGAGGGCTGGTTTCAGCCCTCACTTTTTAATACCAACAGCTTGCCATCGGATGGATTTGTCTTTATAATTTGTTATATAGAATACTTGTTCGATTATTTATTGTGACCTTATGCCAAACTTACCATCCGCTTATCTCCGCACGCATTCCTGCTACGGCTTTCTTGAATCGCTCCTCTCACCGCAAGCCCTGGTGGATCTGGCTGTACAGCACCACGTCCCCGCTTTGGGGCTGACAGACCATTGTTATTTGTCCGGTGCAGTCGAATTCTACGAAGCCTGCAAGGCCGCAGGAATCAAACCCATCTTTGGCCTTGAGATCGACTTCATCTATCAGGGTTTTTCAGGCCTGCTGACCCTTATCGCCAGGGACCAGTCAGGCTGGTCAAATCTCTCGCGGTTGAGCAGCCATCTGCTCGTCCAAAACACCCCCGTGGATATGGCCCTGCTTGACTCTCATCAGGATGGCCTGATTGCGGTGATGGGAGATAACCGGGGAATCCTCCGGGATCTGCTTCTATCCAGTCCTTCCTCACAAAACCTGCCCGCGCGCTTTATTGATGAGATAAAACACATCTTTCCGGAAAATCATTACCTGGAAATTCAACGGTTCGTCAACGGCCCACTCAAAAACGAAGCTCTCCTCCTGGACCTGGCACGCTCTCATCACCTGCCGCTCCTGGCGACCCAAAACATCTTCTATGCCATGCCTGCGGAAGAAGCCCGTTACCGCACCTTGACCGCGATCCGCCATCTCTCCGTCCTCCAGGGACTATCCCCACAGCAGCTTCCACCCGGCAGCGCGCACTTCCCGGCACCGGAGGATTTCGCCCATCGGTATCAGGACTTGCCGGAGACCTTTGAAAATCTTAAAAACCTGGTGGATTCCGTTAACCTGGATCTCCCCATAGGGAAGACCCATTTCCCGGAATTTCCCACGCAAAATGGAAAAAGCCAGGCCGATCACCTCCGGGAAAGCGCCTATGCAGGTGCAAAACGGATCTATAAAGCCGTCACACCCGAGATCAAAACCCGGTTGGATTACGAGCTGGAAATCATCACAGGAATGGGCTACGAACCGATCTTCCTGATCGTGGAAGATATTTTGGACCATGCCCGTCAGCTTGGCATCCCCACTTCTTCCCGCGGCTCCGCAGCCTCCTCACTTGTTGCGCACTGTCTGGATATTACCTCTCCTGACCCCTTAGCGTTGAACCTGTACTTCGAGCGCTTTCTCAACCCGGCCCGTAAGAAGCCGCCGGACATCGACACGGACATCGATTCCAGCCGACGGGATGAAGTTATAAAATACGTCTTTGATGCCTACGGTAATGACCGGGTTGCGATGGTGGCAACGGTTAACCGCTACCGGCCAAAATCCGCCCTGGGTGACGTCGCAAAAGCCTATGGCCTTTCACCTGAGATCGTCCGGCAGCTTTCCAAACGGCTGCCTTCTTCTTTCGGGTTCAAGCGGGAAAACGTTGTCGACGAAGATCCTTTCCGCTCACTCCTGCAAGAGCATACGATCCCAATGCTGAAAAATATTCTCAATGATGCCCGTGCGTTGCTCGATATGCCCCGTCACCTTTCCGTTCATCCCGGTGGGATCGTCATTGCGCCTTTCCCCATCACCGATCTGGTTCCACTGGTGCACTCGAACACGCTGGGAATCAACCATGCGCAATATGACCTGGAAGGGATCGAGAAACTGGGATTGGTCAAGATCGATCTCCTGGGCATCCGCGGCCTGACCGTCCTTGGAGAAGTCGCTGACAGGATCCGGTCGTGGCATCTCAGCGAATACAAGGATGGTTTGGAAGTCCTTGCAAAAATCCCCTCGGAAGATGATGCAACTGCGCAAATGTTATGTTCGGCTAAAACCATCGGCTGCTTTCAGATTGAAAGTCCCGGGATGCGGTCCACCCTGCGGGAAATCCAGGCCAGGAGCGTCAAGGATATTATGGCTGCTCTGGCGCTCTACCGTCCCGGTCCATTACGCGGCGGACTGCGGGATGCCTTTGTTCGACGCTTCAGAGGCGAAGAAGAAGTCACAGACATTCATGAATCCCTCAGCAGCCTTCTGGGTGAAACGTTAGGGGTGATCCTTTATCAGGAACAGGTCTTGCGGATTGCACATGAACTGGGCGGCCTTTCTCTGGCCGAAGCCGATATCCTTCGCCGGGCTATGAGCCATTTCGATCCGGGCGGCGTGATGGTCACACTTCAGCGCAAGTTCGTCCAGAACGCCCAGGAGCGAAGAAACGTGCCGCCTGAAACTGCGGAGCGTATTTGGGAAATGATGGCGGCATTTGCCGGCTACGGCTTCCCTAAAGCCCATGCGGCCTCGTATGCCCGGCTGGGTTGGAACTCGGCGTGGTGCAAGACCCATTACCCGGCAGAATTCATGGCAGCGGTACTCGGTTTTGGCGGGGGGTATTACTCGCAACGCGTTTACCTGATGGAAGCACGCCGACTTGGCCTTTCCCTGCATGGACCGCATATCAACCATTCCAATCACCGGTTTCGGGTGGCGTACCCAAAAGGACAACCCAAATTATATATGGGTCTAAACCAGGTCCGGGACTTAACCCAGCGAACGATTAGCGCGATCCTGCAAAAACGACCCTTCAACAGTCTGGAGGACTTTTTGCTCCGGGTGGACCCTCAAAAGAGAGAAGCCCGGCATTTATTGATGTGCGGCGCGTTGGAAGGGCTTGTTTCAATACCAAAGGGG
The DNA here is from genome assembly GCA_003542325.1 of Anaerolineaceae bacterium. GTDB lineage: Bacteria > Chloroflexota > Anaerolineae > Anaerolineales > Anaerolineaceae > Brevifilum. Next base: position 617 of record DPKV01000212.1, on the reverse strand, counting down.
TTGGCGCGGATCGAACATAAAGGACACACCGGTCAGATGCAGTTATTCAATCCAATGACACAGGAAGACGATTGGACCGATGAACAGAAATTTGAGGCTCAACGCCAAATCCTTGGTGTGAGTCTGGACAGTAACCCCCTGGAGTTGATGGCGGACCGGATCCATTCCTTGGGCGCGATCACAACCCTTGAAGCTGAATCCCGGGTTGGGGAAAATGTACTCGTTGCGGGTATGCGCCAGACCTGGCGCCGGACTCGTACACGCTCATCCCAGATGATGGCTTATCTGTCACTGGAAGACCTGGAAGGCTCGCTCCTGGTGCTGATTACACCAAAGGTTTACCAACGGTATTATCAGGATCTTCAGGAGGCCGGGCCGTTCCTGGTAAGAGGAATAATTGAAATGGACACGGAAAGACAGCAAGTCCGGCTGGTGGCAAACAATGTCTCTTTGCTCAGATAACACGCTTTACCTTGCGGGGGGAGAATGAAGACGCTATACTTCTAGCATCCGTTTTGTGACTTTTGGAGGTTTGATGTCAGACCAAAAACTACCCTGGTATATGAATGCTTTATTTTATGAGGTCCATATTCGCGCCTATCGCGACTCAAATGCAG
>DPKV01000040.1:6311-13171 GCA_003542325.1 Anaerolineaceae bacterium | reverse complement strand
GACCTGGCCCGGCACACCATGCAGGGCTATGGACATATCCTTTGGGTCACCTTCCCCTTCTGGGTGATCGGCCTGGTGCGGTGCATCCGCAGGTCTAAAGACCCGTCCCACCGGACGCTGATTTTCGCCACGTTAGCCGCTCCCAGCGGGGCCGCCATTGTGGATTGGGGAATCACCCGGGGGCTGGTCTTCATCATCCCGGCCACATTAATGACCGCATTGGGTATTGAAGTGTCAATTCAATGGCTGCAAAATAAACGGCCCAAATTCAAAACTGCCGTCCTTTCCATAATCATGTTTACCCTCCTGACTGGATTCTGCTTCTTCATGTTAGGTGATGCGCTCCAAAACGGCCCAACGTGGACCACGGATTACGGTCTGGAGGGAATGCAATACGGCAGTCAGCAGGTTTTCACCCGCGCGGCCGAGATCGCCCGTGAGCAGCCCAATACGACCGTCCTGGTCAGTTCCACCTGGGCCAACGGTTCGGATGTCCTCCTGCGTTTTTTCGCGGATGACCTGCCAAACCTGCGGATGGGCAATATCAATGCGTTTGCCCAGGATTACCGGCCCCTGGACCGCAACACCCTGTTTGTGATGACGCAGGAGGATGTGGATTTTATCTTTGAGTCGGATAAATTTACGGATATTACTGTTGAAGAGGTCATTGATTATCCGGATGGCAGCCCGGGGTTCCATTTTGTCCGGCTGTCGTACGTGGATGATATCGAAGCCATCCTGGATGCTGAACGGGCAGCCCGGCAAGCCCTCCTCGTGGAAGAACTGACACTCAATGACCAGACCGTCCAGGTGGAATATCCCACGCTGGATATCAACGAAATCGGACAGGCCTTTGACGGCGACACAACCACGCTCATCCGCACATTGGCGGCTAATCCACTGCGACTGGTGCTGACCTTCCCTGAGGAAATCAGGCTCTCCAGTGTGACATTAGTGATCGGGGGGGCCCCCTCTCGGATGACCGTCACCGCAATGGCTGACGGGGAAGTTCTGGATACCGTGGTCGAAGAGGTGGGTGAAGCAACCGTCTTCCGAGAGATCACGCTCACCTTTAATCAAACCCTTCAGATAGATCAACTGGAAGTTGAAATTCTCAGTGTACTTGACGGCGAGATCGCCCATGTGCATCTTTGGGAAGTGATTCTGGAATGACCCTGCTTGGAATATTAGGTCACTTTTCCTGCCTGCACGGTGACCTTTCGCCAGCGGTACGCAGGCAAACTACAGGTATAATTTCAGCAACACCCTAAACTTACTCACCATTTTTCAGAGGGAGCTATGTCCAATAAATTAAACTGGATTGACGAAGAACTCGACAACCTGAAAGAGTCAGGTCTCTACAACCGCATCCGCACCCTGAGCTCACCCCAGGGCGCCTGGCTGGTTGTGGACGGCAAGCGCGTCCTCAACTTCTGCTCGAACAACTATTTGGGATTGGCCAACCATCCCCGCCTGGTCGCAGCCGCCAAAAAAGCCTGTGACGACTACGGCGTGGGCCCCGGTGCAGTCCGCACCCTTGCCGGCACGATGGACCTGCACCTGCAGCTGGAACAACGCATCGCCCAGTTCAAGCGGGTGAAAGACGCCATCACCTTCCAATCCGGGTTCACCGCCAACCTCGGCACCATCCCCGCCCTGGTCGGGAAGGAAGACATGATCTTCTCGGATGAGCTCAACCATGCCTCAATCATTGACGGCTGCCGACTCTCCGGCGCGCCGATCAAACGGTACAGCCATGCCGACCCGACCTCGCTGGAAGCGGTGATCCGCGAGAACAAAGGCCAATACCGCCGCGGCCTGGTCGTCACCGACGGTGTGTTTTCCATGGACGGCGACTTCCCGCCGCTGGACAAGATCACTGAAATCGCCGAAGCTTATGACCTGATGCTGATGGTGGATGATGCCCACGGTGAAGGTGTTCTGGGCGAAGGCGGCCGGGGAATCGTGGACCATTTCCACCTGCACGGTCGGGTGGATGTGGAAGTCGGTACGTTCTCAAAAGCCTTTGGCGTGATGGGCGGCGTGGTTGCCGGCGACCCGAAGATTGTGGAATGGCTCCGCCAGCGCGGCCGCCCGTTCCTGTTCTCCTCAGCCGTGACCGTCCCTGATGTCGCTGCGACGATTGCCGCCATCGACCTGCTGGAAGAATCCACCGAATTGGTGGACCGCCTCTGGGCAAATGCCGAAGTCTTCAAGAAAGAAATGAAACAACTGGGGTTCGACACCGGCAAGAGCATGACCCCCATCACCCCGGTCATGCTGGGAGAAGCCATGCTGGCCCGTGACTTCAGCCGCCGCCTGTATGAGGAAGGCGTCTTTGCCATGGCGCTCGGTTTCCCCACCGTCCCCAAAGGCCTGGCCCGGATCCGCGTGATGATCTCGGCAGCGCACACTGATGATGACCTCCAGCAATCGTTGAAAGCCTTCGAAAAGGTTGGAAAAGAACTGGGCGTGATCTAAGGCTCACCACCCTCTCCCATAAGAAAATAAACCACGGAATTTGTCTACCGCAAATTCCGTGGTTGCTAATTGATGATGTTTTGACATCTTCTTTCCAAGGTTGCTTAATGCTTTACCTCTGATTGGCAAGCTCTAATTTATCACATACCGGGGAACAGGATGACCAACAAAATTGAACGAACAAAATCATTTTTATTGCAGAGGTTCAATGAAAGCCCTTATTATGCTGATCACAAGGCTGATAAGGATTACCGCTTGGAACATACCATGCGGGTGGCCAACCTGGTGAAGAAATTGCCAGGGCGGAAGGACTGAATTGTGAGGCCCTGGTGATCGCCTGCCTGCTCCATGATGTGGGCTACTGTGAGGAATTCAAAAGAGAAGACGATTGGCTCAATCACGGAAGGCGGTCAGCAGCCATTGCCAGACTTTTTCTTGAATCGCTGGGATTGGAATCGGAGATGATTCAGGAAATCTGCTATGGGATTGCCATCCATGTGGATGATACAGCGGATTTTGAAGGCGAAAGGACGCCGTTTGCCATTTCAATCGGGGATGCTGATAATCTGGATCGTTTTGACGCCTAACGGATTTTATGAGATGCTTGAGGCAAAAGCCTTCAGCAAGATGTCCCTGGATGAGAAATAAGAAACGGTTGCGAGCGTTCTGGAAAAACTTGATCGATACATAAAATAGAGCAGGGAACCGATTTCGCAACAGCCCTCTGGATTGAGCGGATAGGATTTTATCAAACTTTTCATCAAAAATTGCTTGTGCAGCTTGAAGCAAGCGAATATCCAATCACAGGCCAGGCAGACGCGGGCTGACACAGGAAGGAAATTTTATTCAGGCTGTTTTGAGGTTAAAGCGTAAATCGCCGCCTTTGCTATTCTGCGATAATAAGCGTCATCACCGTTAAAAAGACCCGCTATAATGTTTTTCACCAGCGGATTTATTTATGGGAATACGTCCGAGTCAGACCCTCGGATTATGCCAGGCGGGCTTCTTCCGGCTTCTTGAAGGGATCAAAACCGGGGTTCGTGCCGGACCAGCAGCATCCAGGCTGCGTAAAACTGTTACAGGCCAGACCGCGGGAGCAGCGATGTGCGAGAATGCGTGGCGCCTGTTCCGGCAAATAGGTCGCCGGGTACGCAATTTCAGCTTCCAGAGCGACTTCTTCTCCGGCATGTTCACAATAGGAAACTTTGATCACTTCCCAATTTCGATAAGCCATAGGTGTCTACCTCCATTTGTGATCCATCAAACCAATAAATGGGTATTGGGATTATAGCACATGGAAATGCATTCGCAAATAACCTGAAGCCCCCAGGGATCGGCGATTACTCTTTCGGGCGCTCAAACATTTTCTTCCTGCGTCGGTTGATCAGCGGAGCGGCCAGTTTTCGCAGGTAATACTTAAACACAATCGGAGAAAACCAGCTTCCCCCATCCCGGTAATGCACCCGCAGCATCTCCGGCCAGCAGCGTGAATCGGCGGCAATGGTCTTGGCGTCGCCGTGCAATCTGAATCCCGCCCACATCCGGCCCGGCAGGTAGACGAGCGGCGCTTCCCCCGCCAGACGTACCCACAGATCATAATCCATCGCAAAATAAAAACTGGGGTCGAGTGGGCCAACTTTCCGCCACAGGTCCGTACGGAAGAACGAGGCTTGCTGCGGTACATGCACATAACCTCGCCGTAGCCGTTCCTTGTCCGTCTGAGCGGCGGGAAATTGCCCGATGACCCGGTCCTCCGCATCGATGAACGCACAATCACCGTAAACCATCCCGATCTCAGGATGCGCTTCAAGATATTCAACGGCTTCTTTGACTGCACCGGGCTGGTAGACATCGTCCGAGTTCAGCCAGGCCAGGTATTTCCCGCTCGCCCTGGCAAAGCCCTTGTTAATCGCATCCGTCTGCCCCTGATCCGGGAGCGATTCCCAATAGGCCAGCCGGTCCGCATACGACTCAATGATCGCCCGGCTGCCATCCTCCGACCCTCCATCGATGACGATATACTCCAGGCTGGGGTAATCCTGGGACAGCACGGACTCCATCGTCCGTTGCAGGAACCGCGCCTGGTTGAAGGATGGGGTAATAATCGAAACAAGCGGTAATGTGTTCATGGTCTCCATTTAAAAGCTTCATCATTATACTCCACATACAAATGACCTTGAGCCGCGGTAGCTCCCTGGTCAAACAAAAAGCCCAAAAGGCAAACCCAACCTTCGCTCACTTGAAATCAATGCGTCATTTCTTCACATGATATAATTCCGGAATCAACAATAAGAAGGATCAACGCTATGACCGAAAAAAATAATCCGGGAACCATTGATTTTATTGAGACAATGAACAATCTTTTTCGCCGTTGGTGGCTGATCGCCGTTTTTGCCATCGTAGGTGGATTGCTGGCCCTGGCGTTTTCAGCCCTCAAACCACCTAAATATGAGGCTGAGGCGATCTTTTCAGCCAGCATCGACTACCGGGACATCAATTTCGAGAACCTGGTGGACGAAACGGAATCGCCCCTGACCTTTTCACAATACGATATCGACATGGCGCTTTCCGCTGTTCATACGGTTTTACTCCAGGTCAGAGATGAAGCTTTCACCTTTGCTCAATCGCTCGACCCCTCTCTGGAGGCTGAAACATTCGAAAATAATATGTTGATCGAGAGGCAACTTGGGCTGTGGTATTTGCGTTACCGGCACGAGGATGCCCAGACGGCGCAATCCATTGTCAACTATTGGGCTGAGTTGGGGATTGATGTGATGAAGGCCGGACAGGCAGCCGAGACCATCGAACCCTATGTGCTGGTCGAACTGACTTCGGAAGCCAGTCTCCCCCAGAGTCCGGTCTATCAAAACAGGAATACACTGGCCCTCGCCGGCATCGTTGCCGGTTTCGCCCTTGGAATTTTGGTGGTGGACATCCAGTACCGGTTTATCCCGCGAAAAGAACAGGTGGCCTAGTACCATGTTAGCCAAAATCTTCAAATCCAGGGCTTATCAAATTCTATGCACCGTTCTATTCGGTCTGGTCCTGATCGGCCTCCCGCTGACCAGCTTCCCACCGCTCAGGCGGGTCGCCGGCTCTTTGGTTGCGCCCTTCTCTGCCATCCCATTGGCCGGTATCATGCTTATCTGGCTGGTGCCCTACTTACTCAAACGCGGGAAATTACCGTCAGAGATCGTTCCTATCCTTTACTTTGCCATCTTCGCCTTGCTGATCTCCGCCGCCTCATTTTTCCTGGATGGTTTTTATATCCGGGGCAGGGATTTCTTCGACCAAACCATTCGGGCATTGATTACATTGGTGATCGGTCTCAGCTTCTATATCACCCTGACTGCTTACATCCGCAACCGAACCATCCTGAACCAGGCTCTGCTATTCCTTTATATCACCGGAGCCATGCTCATTCTCTGGTCCATCTTCGAAATCTTTTTAATGCAAGAATACGGCACGGTCGGCGGTTTCCCGGAATGGGTGCAAAGGTTGAAAGCTGCCCTGGTCTTCCAGCAGTCCGGCCTGATGTATACCAATCGGATCACTGCCTTCGCCTATGAGCCTTCCTGGTATGTCCTGGTCTTTGATCTGATCCTTTTCCCTATCTGGTTATCGGCCGTCTTCCAACGCAAATCATTGCTCAAATGGAAACTATGGATATTCCAGCTTGAAGACCTCCTCCTCGTTGCAGGACTGGGCGTGTATGTATTCAGCTACCCAAGAATTGGTCTGATCGCGCTGGTCGTCATGCTGGTCTATCTTGGGATCCGATGGGTCAGCCGGTTATACCGGAAGATCCTCACCTGGCTCACCAGTCGCCCGAAGCACAAACTTAATGAGTCCTTCCTGCTGAAAGCATCACTGGTCTTTGCATTGATGATCTTCTTTTCCGTCATCGTTGTTGGTGCGCTGGCTGCTTTCATTGTCTATGCCAGCCGGCAGGACGCCCGGTTCCAGCTCATCATCGATCAGGTCACCACTGGTCAGTTATTCGATATCTCCCTCTCAGAAACAAGCATCATCCTCCTGGCACGGCGCCTCGCGTTTTATGAGCGGACCATTTTCTGGTTTGGCGGGTGGAATATTTTCGCCGATTATCCTTTCGGCGTCGGTTTGGGTAATGCAGGGTTCTACCTGGTCGAACGGATGAACAGCCTTGGCTATGGCTCCTTTGAGATCCGCAACATCCTCTACCAGTCTGAAAGCCTGATGAACACCAAATCCTTATGGGTCCGGCTGCTTTCCGAGACCGGGGTGATCGGCTTCACGTTGTACCTCACCTGGTTCTTTATGCTTTGGCGAAGCGCCGGATTGATCCAAAAAAGCGAGGACAAGGTCATGAAGATCCTTGGACTGGCGGGAAAGCTGTT
>DPKV01000040.1:0-6221 GCA_003542325.1 Anaerolineaceae bacterium | reverse complement strand
CCCCCGGGATTTTAGAAATCCCGGGGGACTTTTTTAAACTAAACTGAAGGAAAATCACAGATCACAGCAAAGCTCTGAAACTCCAAAACAAGGCTCTTCGTAAAGGCATGTCACAGTGGGGACTGAAGTCCGCGCTCCAAAAAAGAGTCCTTGTCATAAAAACAACAAATTATGGCTTTTGAGTGTCACACTATTCATCAAAGAGCCGTTTTTTCTTATTTTCAAGGTAGCGGTCTCTCATTTTGTCCAGCTTGAACGGGCTTAACAGCGCAAATCCAATCCGCCGCCAATCCTTAAGTATGGTTAGTGGATACCGCCAGAAACCGCGCCAGTAAGCCTTGAGCGCGGCACCCGGTTTTCCACCGTTCAACAGGTAAAAGGCATTGAGACGGTGCGCACCCGCCCAAACCTGGCTGCGATAACCATCCCAATAGGGTGCAAACCGTTCATCATCCCGCATCCATTCCACCAGGCGATAGGCTTCCTGGCCAAAACCTGCCGCGTCAGCCACGTTTTTCGCGCCGGCATGGATCCGCGCGGCAGCCCAGACTTCGCCGGGTGAGTATTTCAGCGGCGCGTTCAACGCCATCCGCAGCCAAAGATGGTGGTCCAGCAGGTATTGATAGGACAGGTCCAGATAACCCGAACTTTCCAATACGGACCGCCTGAAGAATACGCCGGGCTGCCCTAAGATATTAAAGGTCATCAAATCCCTGATTCCCCACTGGGCATACTGCATCCGGTTAAAGATGTCGCCTTCGGCATCAACCGAATCGACGTCACTGTATACCAGCCCCACTTCCGGATTCTCCTGAAATATGGAAACCGCGCTTTGAACGGCGCCGGGACGGTACAGGTCGTCCGAGTTTAGCCAGGCGACTATCTCACCTGTTGCCCGTTTAAAGCCCTTATTGATGGCGTCAGCCTGCCCGTTATCTTTTTCAGAAATCCACCCGGAAAGGTGCGAAGCGTATTTCCGAATAATCTCAACGCTCCCATCTGTTGACCCGCCATCCATGACCCAGTATTCCAGATTGGGGTAATTCTGAGCCAGGACGGATTGAATTGTTTCCTCCAGGAAAGCAGCCTGATTGTATGAGGGCGTGACAATGGAGACGAGCGGGGTTTGGGACATCTCACCTAGCCAAAATACGTGTCATAGTCCACTTTGGGGAAGATTTGCAGTTTGCCGCCGATCGTGGCGTCCAGCACCTGGCGGTTGTCAGCGGCATAAGCCTCCCGCGCCATGGTATAGGCGAGTTCGGAGGTATCCAGGTCGGGAAGCTGCCAGCGGAAGCCTTTGCCGAAATAATTCGGGTTGAAATGGTTGGGGTCATCCCCCTGGGAGACCACGGTTTCATTGGGCTTGCCCTTGGACGCGAAGCTATGATCCACGCCGATCAATACCACGGTGGAAAAGCCCATGTGATAGGCCAATTGCAGCGCGGTGTAGGTCACGGTCGCGCCTTCCCATAACCTGCGGCTGGCATCCTTGGCGAAGGTCGGGCCGGTGTAGGTTGTATACAGAAAATGCAGGTTCTCCTGAGGCCTGAGCCACTGGTGAGAACGCCAGGCTACAAAGGACGGCATGGTCAAATTGAGGATATCCTCAGCGCACTGTTCGATCACCAGGTCATTGATGGAAAGGTAAAACGAGGTGCTGAAGCCCCAATCCTTCCAGGCCAGATAGATCCGGTTCATCCCGAAGGTATATTCACTGCGGATTTTCTGCACATCGGTGTTGTTCAAGCTCGGCCCATTGCCGATGATCACGCACCTTTCTCCTGTATGCGCACCTTTCAGTGCACGCAGTTTGCGGATGCTTTCGCGCCGCCAGGGATGGCAGGCCGCCTCCACGCCATCCGGGAACCGTTTGATCGCATCCCAGGTTTTCCGGCCGTTTTGCCAGACCCCTTCCGGTGCAATTTGTTTTAGTTTATCTTTTAACGTCATTCCGTGCTCAATCTGCATGTCGCGCCGCCGTCAACGATCAGCGCCTGCCCGGTCATAAATGAGGATTGGGTGTTATCCGCCAGGAAATAAATGGCGTGCGCGATCTCTTCCGGCGTGCCGATCCGGCCGTTCACGGTCTTACGGGCAAGGTTGTCCAGTCGTTCCTGAATATCCCCGTGACCGACGTGGCCGCGGCCCAAGCCGGCCCTGAGCATGGGCGTATCAACTGCGCCTGGCAGGACTGCATTCACGCGGATGTCGTCCGGCGCGAATTCAATCGCCATCGCCCGGGTGAGCGCCAACAAGCCACCCTTGCTGGCGGCATAAGCCGCAATATTCGCCGAGGTAGCGACTGCGTGGACGGAGGAGGTGATCACGATGGCGCCGCCGCCTTCCGCCTTTAATAAGGGATAGGCCAATTTTGAGCTGATGAAAACCGAACGCAGGTTGGATGCCATCACCAGGTCCCATTCTTCCACAGTGGTTTCCACCAGCGGCTTGGCCACCTGGAGGGCAGCATTGTTCACCACGGCATCGAGGGTATCGGTGAAAGCCGAAACCTGTGCATAGATCGCTTCGTTTTCTTCGGGTCGTGAGATATCCGCCTGGATGTAAATCCCATCAGGAGGGAATTCGTCATACTTCGGCTGGCGGTCCACACCAATAACCTTCCAGCCCTTTTCAGCGAACAACGCAACGGTTGACCGGCCAATCCCGCCTGCCGCTCCCGTAATCAGTAAAATCGGAGATTTATCTGTCATGATCCGCGTCCTTCCTCAACTATACGCTGCCATCATCCACGTGATGATTTGGTCTATCCCTGCCAATCCGCATGATCTTTCTGCCGCTCGGACAGTTCGTCGATTGAGATACCCAAACCGATCAGCAAATTCCTGATCGTGTTCCATTGAACCCGCTCCCAAAAATAAGGACTGGAATTCGAGTTGTGCGGCGCTAATAGGACCTGGTCCATTTTCAATAAGGGGCTGTCCGGCGGCAAAGGCTCAAACTCAAAGACGTCCAGGGCCGCGCCGCGCAACCTGCCCTCCTCTAAAGCCGCCACCAACGCGGTCTCCTTCACAATCGGGCCGCGGGCGGTATTGATCAACACCGCGTTCGGGTTGCATAATTTCAGGGTATCCTCGTTAATCAGGTGATGGCTGGTCGGGTTCAGCGTGCAGTTCACGCTGATGAAATCAGACCTTTCCAGCAGGTCTTCCAGGCTGGTCATCTCCACACCGTGTTCCAGCAGGAAATCCGGTGCGATCTCAACAACATCATTCCCCAGCAGGTTCATCCCAAAAGCTCTGGCCCGGCGCAAAACAGCCTTGCCGACGTTGCCTACTCCAATCACACCCAGCGTGCACTCGCTGAGGGTCTTGCCGTTGATCTTCTCCCAATGGCCCGTTTTCATCTCATCGTCCAGCCAGGGGATCTGCCGGACAAAAGCCAGCATGTACCCCAGGACACTCTCGGATACCGGGACTGTGAAAGCATTGGTCGTGTTCCCAACCATCACACCAAATTCCGCGGCAGCCTGCTGGTCGATCGAATCGATCCCTGTCCCCCACTTGGAGATCACCTTCAACCGAGGCAAACAGGCTTCAATCACCCGCCGGCTGTAGCGGTCATCACCGCAAATCGTACCATCGAACTGACCGGCATATTCCAGGATCTGGCCTTCTTCCATCCGCTCGCGGACTTCGGGAATGATCACATCCAGGTCATACGATTCCAAAACGGGCCGAAAGCGATCCATCTTCGGCAGCATATACGGCGCGGAAACAAGTACCGTTTGCATGAGTTTGCTCCTATTGCTTTTCTGTCATCCGGATTGAGGTTATGCCTCACCCTGGCGCGCTCGGAAGAGCGTATCCGCCACAGTGAAATCCAATTCTTCATCAATGTCCCAGGCTTCTTCAGCCGGGATTTCAAACATCAGGGGGCGTTCCCCGAGGCGGTTCCGCCGTGCGATCAGGGTCTCCCGCTTGAAAATGTAAATACAGGAATTTTCCTCATAAATTGGCGGCAGGTCCTGCGTGCGCAGAAGCACAGCCGGGTTGTGATTCACCGGCCGACCAAGCTGGTCCCAAAGACGGGTTTGCAGCCGGGTCACACCAAACAGCGAATCGTATTCCGGGATACTGGCGAGGAAGGTTTCAATGGCCCCGGCAACGGTTTCCGGCCGCAACAGGGGATTGGTGGTGTGGGTTTGCAGGTAATAATCCGCCTGAATAATGCCGCTGTCATGGATCAGGATCTCGTTCATCGGGATATCATCCGCGCAGAGATGGTCCGGGCGATGGATGGCTTTCACCTTCGGGAAATGCTCTGCCAGACCCGCCAGGATCACTTCACTGTCGGTATCCACGACAACCTGCTGAATGGCATCCACTGCCTGCAGGGTGTTGAGAATATGATGAAAAAGGGGTTCACCGCCCAATGGGCGATAATTTTTCCCAGGAACTCTTGCGGAATGGTGCCGCATGGGGACGAGCGCAATTATTTTTTGAGTCATAGCCATACTTCCCGATTTGTCTTTCAGTCAACTCGATCCATAACCTTGAAGATAATTTCCTATTTTCAGTGACTGAATTATAACAGAGACCCAATTTCCGGGTCAAAGGCCACTTACCCTTCCGGCAGGATGAACGGCTCACCTTTGAGAATGCCTTCGCTGATCACCTGCATGGTTGGGGAATTCTCGGGTAACAGCGCCTTCCAGGCAAAATTCTTTAGCCGGACATACCCCGGCCAGATGCCATCCAATTCAATGAATGGGTCAAAAGGCAGTGACGTCCGATAGAGTTGGTAATACAGGAATCTCCGGGCGTTGATTTTATGGGCCTCTGGGGCTTCCACCTTGTCTGCATTCAGGAATGCTTCCAGGTGATCAAGGTAATCCTCACGTGAAGCTGGGAAGAAAACAGTCTCCAACTGGGTGAAGCGAGCCTTTCCCGCACACAACACCGGCGCGCCCATGATCGAGGCTTCCATCCCAATCGTGGAATTGTAAATCATCACGAATTTGGCGCGTTGGATCATCTCATAGGAACTGAAATATTCATCCGGTCCGATAAAGACCACATTGGGCCGTTGTTCCACCGAATGCCGCTGCGCCCAGTCCGCCACACTCTCCCGGCTGGCTTTCCCGGGTCGGGATTCGTCCGGGTGCGCCCGGATGACAAACAGCGTCTCGGGATGTCCCGCAGCCACCTTCAGAACATCATCCAGCCAGGTGAACATATCCTCAAAGATCACGTTGGCATGCGGCTGGCTGGTGTCGAAGATCACATTCGTAAAGACCGGCACGACCTGCTTGAACTGGTCCATTTTTGCGATAAAGTCTTCGTCCAGCCCGGACATCTCCGGCCAGAACTGTACCCCCGCCATGCTGAAGTCGCCCTTAAACCGCCTGGACAGATAATCGTCCAGTCTGGCATCCTGCTCGGGAGTGAGTTGAAAGTCTGCGGGGATATCCACCGGATACGCCGTGGCGTCACCCTCGGTAAAGAAAGCGGAGAAGGGCTGCATCCCAACTTCATGGGAATAGACCGGGACGTTATGACGGCGCGCCACCCAACGGGCAGCCGCCTCCGGGAATTGCATCCCGTTGAAAACCAAAACCGATGTAGGGTTAGCCTGTTCAACGATGGTATTGAACCGCCTGGCAACCTTATAAGCTGAAAGAATGTAGTAGCGGTAGAGCGTCCGGGTCGCTTCATCGTTTTCCAGATGATGCCGCCGCAGGACCCAGCGGATGGATGGGAGACAGAGTTCTCCCAGGGGTATATCCTCATATTGGAACTGCATCAGGTGAGAAAGATCCAGATCCTGCACACGCTTTCCGAGATCGGGATAATTCTTCGGCATCAGCCAGATCGGGGCAGAACGGTCATAAATCGTCTCAGTCTGCTTCAAGCATTGCTTACAGGGCGGCAGAGCGTAGACATCATCTTTATTCGTCCCCAGAACGCATTGGGTCATCGCCCGCTGGCAAACAAAACTCCGCACCTGGATGCCCTGTAAACGCAGCGACCAGCCGGTCAGCATGGCAAAAGCCGCATTCAAGCTTACCCCGGTGATCCGGGTGGAAGCATTGAACGAAATGACGAGTTTTTGGGGGTCAGGGGGGGGCGCAGCCTTGGAAACAATTTCAGCCATTCGCCGGATGCGGCGGTTAATTCCCGGGCGAAGTGTCCTCTCCCGTAAAAAGTTGGTTGCCCGTGAGGTCAAACCCATCGGCGGTTTTCTCCTTACATGCTGTA
>DPKV01000185.1 GCA_003542325.1 Anaerolineaceae bacterium | reverse complement strand
CCATGCGGTTATTGCCCACCCGTGGATCCTCCGGCCAGGCCAACGCAGCAATATTGCGATGTCCCAGGGAGATCAAATGCTCAACCGCCATCTTTAATCCAAGCCCGCCATCAACATCAATGTTTGGGAAACTTGAAGGCTCGTCAAACCGGCCAAATCCCACAAAAGGAAATTTCCGCTCAAGCAGATATTTAACGAAAGGATCATCATAATTAATAATTGAGAGGACAAAGGCATCTACCCGGCCCGTGTCGATCAGATTCCGGTAAATTTCCAATTGTCGCTCAACATCCAGAAAATACGGGTAACAAAGGAGGTAATAACCGCGTTCCTCTGCTGTGACAAACATGCTTCGTAGAAATTCATCCAGAATAGGATTGAATTGATCGAGAGGGGAAGGCTCCCAAGTGTAGCCGATTGTTCTGCTGCGTTGAGAGCGTAAGCTGCGGGCAGTGTAACTGGGGGTATAGCCCAGCTCCCGTACGGCTTCCAAAACGCGCTGCCTTGTTTCATCAGAGACCTGCGCCTGATGGTTGAGTATCTTTGATACGGTCTGATAACTCACTGAAGCGCGTGCCGCAACTTCCTTGAGGGTAACTCTTTTTTTGGCCATGTCCGCTCTTCTTCTCTAGTACGAACGTTCGCCCGAACGTTCGCCTTTAATATACACAATTTCGAGGGAAATGTCAAGAATTTGATGGCATAGAATTTATCCGATTACGCAACCTTTTTTCTGTAAATTTATCAGGTCATTTTGCTAACCTCACATTTACCCAACAGTAACTATCAATAAACCCTCGTGTTCTATACTTTGAGTAAGAACCACCATTGAAAGGTTTACCTATGAGTGTGACAAATGATATCGACACCCCGACGCAAAACTCAACCGACATATCCCAATCAGGTTCCTATCGCGTTCATTCTTCAGAAGACCTCCAAAAGTCGCTGGCCGACCTCCATCGCCCAGTGTTTATCATTCGAGAAAACAATAACCAGATATCTGTTAAAAATGATGCGGCTCGTGAGGATCAGTTAGTTGCATCCGCTCCTGCCCTGCCAATTAGTCGTCTTGGCAATCACTCCTTCCAAGCCACTCACGGCTGTCGGGCAGCGTTTTACGCAGGTTCCATGGCCAACGGTATTTCATCTCCCGAGATGGTCATTGCTTTGAGCAATAGCGGATTGCTTGGTTCTTATGGGTCCGGGGGCGTACCGTTGGACGAAATGGAATCCTCTATTCAAAAGATCCAATCCGCCCTGCCCGAGAAACCTTACGCAGTCAACTTGCTCAACAGTCCGTTTGAACCCGACCGAGAACGCCAAACCGTTGACCTTTTACTAAAACATAATATCCGTACCTTGGAAGCTTCGGCATTCCTGAGTATGACCCGCGGGCTGGTTTTATACCGCGCTGCCGGGTTGAGACTATTATCCGATGGAAGCTTTGACATCCAGAACCGGATCATCGCTAAAATTTCCCGCAAGGAGATCGCCCAGCGGTTTATGCGTCCGGCCCCAAAAGACATTCTGCAATCCCTGGTAAGCGAAGGCAGGATCACCCAACAGCAGGCGAACCTGGCTGCAAAAATGCCCGTCGCGGATGATATTACCGTTGAAGCCGATTCCGGCGGACATACGGATAACCGCCCCTTGTTATGCCTGATCCCCACCATGCTTGCGGAAAGAAACGCCGTTCAGAAAGAACAGAATTACCCCAACACCATCCGAATTGGCGCAGCCGGTGGGATCAGCACCCCGGAATCCGCCCTGGCGGCCTTGATGGCAGGCGCAGCGTATATTGTGACGGGTTCCATCAACCAGAGCTGTGTAGAATCAGCCGCCTCAGCTCACACCCGCGACCTGCTGGCGAAAGCGGATATGGCTGACGTGATCATGGCGCCCGCAGCCGATATGTTTGAGATGGGCGTCAAAGTCCAGGTACTGAAGCGGGGGACGATGTTCGCTATGCGCGCTTCGAAGCTTTATGACACCTATCGGGATTATGAAAGCGTCGAAGCCATCCCCGAGAAAACCCGAAAGCAAATTGAAGAGCAGATCCTTCAAAAGTCAATGGATGATGTCTGGCGGGATACTGTGACCTTTTTTGAAAAACGAGATCCGGTACAAATCCAAAAAGCACAAACGAATCCCAAACATAAAATGGCTTTGATCTTTCGCTGGTACCTGGGATTATCGTCCCGTTGGTCAAGCCGGGGCGAACCAGGACGGGAGATGGATTACCAGATCTGGTGCGGCCCATCCATGGGAACGTTCAATGATTGGGTTCGCGGAACTTACCTGGAGGAAAAAGAAAACCGGCATGTGGCGGACATCAACCTGCACATCCTGACCGGGGCAGCTTATCTCTACCGGATACGGATCCTGGAAGCTCAGGGCGTGGTTTTCCCGGAAGACGTCAGGACCTATCTTCCACAAGCACCCCTTATTTAAAAGAGGATTGGTTTGAGGACGATACCTTCGCCTTCACTCAAACCCTGACCAATTCAACCTCAGATCCGATTTGTGAATCCGCCACACAGACAAGAACAGCCTCTTCTATTTGCCGCCAATATCCATCCCAAACACCCTCAATCGCCCCCAAAGATAGCCGGTTCCATCCCACAGAATTTCTTTCCTGAGGAAGATCGAGCGAGTCCACCCATACCTTCCGTGTATCCAGGCGAAGCCCCAGTCCCAAAGCTTTCAACGTCGCTTCTTTTACAGACCAGATCAAAGTTACATTACGGTCGTAATTCTCTGATTGATCTTCCAGTATTTCGAATTCTCGGGAGGTAAAATAATCCGCCACGAAAGACCCCTGACGCGGTGTGACAACCTCCACATCCATCCCGACCCGCAAGCCATCAACTGACAGAGCGGCGGCTGCCCACTTCCCGGCATGGCTGATGGAAATCACACTTTCCAGAAGTTCTCCCTCAACGAGGGCATAAGGCTTCCCGCTGGATTCGTTCAGAATGGATATCTCACCGTACGAACAATCCAGCGATACTGCCTGTTGGATTAACCCCTTGGCGACCCACCGGCCAGCCAGGAAAGAATTACGTCGAAGGTCAAAGCGGAACCCATCATAGACAGCCTGTTCCGCTTTACTCAGAAAAGAAGTCTTCAAATCAAATTTGGTCTTATCGGTCAGTGACCAAAAAACCTGCTTATTCAATGCTAGACGCCCAGCGCTTTTTTGAATGGTGCGACAAGGGAGGCATCCAGTTCATTCGGCAGTTGAACGGTACGATAATCCCTCATCTCAAGATAGATTTTTCCTTCCTGATCAACCACCCAGGCATCGAACACCATCTCATCATCGAGTATGGTCCTGGGTTTGACCAAAGCATAGAAATCGCGCCCAATGACCTGGTTGGGGTAAATTTTCAGCGCACCCACGGAACTCGGCAGGCGCATCTGCCCGGTTGTGCCAATCTCAAACACACCTGCCGTCTGGAAACATAACTCAATCAGTATGGGATGACTGGTCAACTGCATCAAATGGTTCGAATCCGGCGTAAAGTCAGGCTGCAGTTTACCCAGCACATATTCGTCCCATCTTTGTACGCCTTCCAACACCTGGAAGGATGGGCCATGAAAATAGATTTGATAGATTTCGTCCTTTGAAAGAATCGAGTCGTGGCCCCACTCCGGCACCGTGCGCCAGTTGTCGGGCTGCAAGATCGGCGTGGGTTCAAGGACGACCTGACCTGAGAATTGCCCGGAGGTCTTCCTTTCACCGAGTTTTGTCTTCAGAATCGATGAAAGTGTGACATCCGCCACCATTTCATCGTTCTGCTGGTGGACCTGCGCCTTCCAAATGATATGGCGAGGTTCATCGCGATAGAATTTCAGAGGCGTCTCAAACCTGATCTGGCGCAGGAGGCTGACATTGAAACCCGGTCCTTCGGTGCCAAGCTCGGAAACAATATGCCGTGCGGCAACGGTGAAGCCTTCAATGCCCATCACGCCGGGCAGGATTGGCACCCCATTCACCTCATGGTCATGCAGGAAGGATTCATTCTTAGGATCAAGGTCTGCTTCCAGTATGATCCCGTCCTGGAAATCCAAACCGGTCAATTCGCTGAACATCGTTTGGATTGGATCGCCCGAGCGGAGTTCCAGATTGGCTTTGGGAATATTCATTCCGCCGCTCGGGTCCGTCTGCTCTTCCAATACACTTAGTTTACCAGCCAGGATGACTTCACCAGA
>DPKV01000031.1 GCA_003542325.1 Anaerolineaceae bacterium | reverse complement strand
CTGTGGGTTCTGGGTATAATAAAGCCAATCCAATGAAAATGAGGTTACATGACAGAAATTACATTATTCAACCAAACCATAATCGCGCAAATTCACTCCGTGCAGGAAGCCCGGATCGTCCAGCCCGTCCAGGTTGGGACAACCGACCGGGAAAACGAACTGGTCTTTTTCGTCAAACCGGAACTCCTCGAAGTGCAGGATGAAACGAAGATCTTCAACAGTTTAAGTCTGATAAAGGAAAAATTTCAGGAATTCAACGTCGATGTCGACGGTGCGGTGATCATTCCCGGTGCGACATTGGAACGGTATGAGATCATGAACCGCCATTACGGTTTCATCAACCAGCTCTCCCGGCTGGCATCTTCCCTTATCGATGATGAAACCCGGGCGGCGATGTTCGCCAAACTTGGAATGCCGGACGATGGCAAATACAAGATCCTCGGCGGTCATGAATTCCTGACCCATTTCCAAACTGATCTGAGCCACCTTTCCAAAGTCTGGTTCGCCCAAACCGCCCAAAAGCTGCGCAGCGGTTTCTATTTCATCGAAGACACCGTCAACGGGGAACCCATCCTGCTGGTCAACGGCTTCCACCCCTCCCAACTGGCACATTTCACCCGCGCGAACCACCGCATCTACCTGATGCTCCTGCATACGAACACGGATTGGCTTGACCTGAAGTTCAAGCTGGTCGGCGATACCTTCCCGGAACGCGCTGACTCCAATTCCATCCGCGGCATGCTGGCAGCCAATCCTGACCATTACGGACAAACCGAAGTCGGGATCAACACCAACGGCGTCCATCTTTCCGCCGGACCTTTTGAAGCGGCTTTTGAAGTCGTCAACTTCCTGGGCGATCTGATCCAATTAGACCCCATACAAACGCCTCCGCTGGCCATCAAGCGCGCCATTGAAGCCGGCCTTCCGCAGGAGAAAGCGCTCGCTCTTTTGAAAAATCCCAAAATTAATGACAGCGACCTGTTCTCAGAAACGGAGAACATGAATACAACCGAAGCTGCCCAATTCGCTTTTAATGCCGAATCGCATTCGTGACCCAATTTGAAAATAGAGAGAAGCCATGAAATCTATCCAGGAATCACACCTTTATCAGGAAATTCACCAGCAACCCGTTGTGATTGAGCGGTTGGTCACCGAACCCCAGGCCAGCATTCAATCCCTGGCAGCGGAGATCAATGCCCGTAAGATCCACCACATCTTCATAGCGGCGAGGGGCACCAGTGATAATGCGGGCCGCTATGCGAAGTATATTCTGGGCGCGTTCAACCAGATGGATGTCAGCCTGGCAACACCCAGCCTCTTCACGGTTTATAACCAACCCCCCAACCTCTCGGACAGCCTGGTATTGGGGATCAGCCAGAGCGGAAAAAGTCCGGACATTGTTTCTGTGCTCCGGGAAGGACACAGGCAGGGCGCATTGACCGCTGCCATCACGAACACACCGGAATCCGACCTGGGGAAGGCAGCCCGGATCGTCCTCGATCTGCAGGCTGGGGAAGAGATTTCACTGGCAGCCACCAAAACATACACCGCGCAGTTGACCACCCTGGCCTTACTCTCAACGGCGCTTTCCGGGTCAGACTCATCCCGGCAGGAACTCAAAACCCTGCCCGAAAAACTGGGAACGATCTTCAATGCTGAGGATGCCATCAGCGCACTGGCTGAGCGCTACCGCTACATGAGCCATTGCGTGGTCATCGGCCGCGGCTTCAATTACGCCTCCGCCTTTGAATTCTCGCTCAAGCTAAAGGAACTGACCTACTCCATCGCCGAACCCTATTCGAGTGCGGACTTCCTGCACGGGCCTGTCGCATTGGTTGACCGGGGCTTCCCAGTCTTCGTCCTCGCCCCCAGTGGAAAAATGGGTCCGCAGATGATGGACCTGGTTCAGGAAGTCCAGAAACGACAGGCTGAAGTTGTCATCATCAGCGACCACCCCACCATTCTGGGGATGGCCGACAATAAACTCGTTCTCCCCGTCGGGATTCCCGAATGGCTCTCTCCCATCGCGGCCATCATCCCCGGGCAGATGTTCGCCATGCACCTTGCGCACACCCGCGGCTTTGAAGTGGATCAGCCGCGCGGCCTGAACAAGGTCACCGAGACCTGGTAGACTTAAAATTCAAGGTACTTTGTATAGAAAAACCCCGGTTCTTTTGGAAAAACCGGGTTTTTATTGGACATAGACAGGTATTACTTGACATCCCGCAAAATCAGTTCATCCAGCCCCCGCTTCGGCACATGGTGAACATCATCTTCATCCCGGTAATACGTCGTATTGCCATCTTCTCCCACCGGTTCCGTCACCACGGTTTCTGCCGGCTTCCCCAGGGCTAAGACCAGCAAAATCTCATATCGCGCCGGGATAGCCAACGCCTCCCGCAGACTCTTGTTCCTGAAAGACGCGATCATACAACCGCCCAACCCCTGCTCCGCTGCGCCCAGCATGATCGTTTGTGCCGCAATGCCATGATCGACGCCAAAATTCTTCTTGATTTCCGTATCTCCCAGGATGATGAGATACGCCGCCGGTCGCTCGCCCTCTGCAGGGCCCTTCCAGTCCTTCAATGCGCCTGCCCAGGCGAGGTTTGGGAAAATGGCAGCGTTCATCTCCGGTGTGTTGCTCAGCCAGAACTTCAAGGGCTGCTTGTTACTTCCCGTCGGGGCATATTGCGCCAGGCCAACCAGATCCCGAAGGATATCACCTGGAATGGATACCTTCTCATCGAACCTCCGGTAACTCCTGCTTTGCCTGACCCATGTTTTTAATGACATAACAGTTTTCCTTCCACTTTTCAGAACAAGATAAACTATCATAATAAGGAAACGATCATCCGTTTTAACGACTTGCTCCTTATTCTACTGTTTTTTATAGAAGAAGCGGGTAAACCCAATCTTCAATCATTTTCGAGCGGGTCAATGACTTGCCTGTTACTTTTTTCCGGTTAAGCCGAAATACTTATTGGTAAGCTTACAAAAACAAGAACCTTAACCCTGTACAGGCCGTCACATCGAGGAAAGATATATGAATGATGCAAACTTAACAGACCAGGACCTGGCAGTCAAAGCCAGACGGGACCGCAGTGCTTTCATTGACCTTTACCAGCACCATGTGAAACGAGTCTATGGTTTTCACCTGGTGCGGACCCATAATGACCAGGATGCGCAGGACCTGACTTCAGAGACCTTTCTGGCAGCCATGAACAGCATCGCCAACTACCGGCCAAAGGGCAGTTTTTACGCCTGGCTGATGGGGATCGCCTACCATAAATTGATCGACCACTACCGGCAGACCTCGACAGTCGTCTCCCTGGACAACCTGCCCGATCCTCCTGCTCCCGGCCTTACCCTTGAGAAGCATGCCGCCCGTCAATCTGACCTAAACGTCATGCGTCAGGCGATACTGACCCTGACACCCGACCGGGCAAATGCAATCAGCCTGCGTTACTTCGCCGGCCTGAACGTCGCTGAGACCGCCAGGGTCATGGAAAAAACGCCCGCTGCCGTGAAAATGCTGGTGATGCGGGGACTGCAAGATATTCGCGACCACTTTAATGGGGTCGCTTCGGAGGAAATGAACCATGAATAACCTGTTTACCGGAAACACGAAACTAAATTCTCATCAAGGGGACGAAGACATCATTACAGCGGACGAACTCCTTGAACAGAACCTGATGAACATGGATGTCCGGCTTTCGGAAGCCGGCCAGGCCGTCAAGGTACCGCCGGACTTTCAAGCTCGGTTGCAGACAAAATTGTATATCGCATCCAGAGGCACTCCCGCGAAGCAAAAACAACCCAAACATTTGGGTTGGTATGCGGTCGGGTTGGCATTGATCGTTATGGTCTTTGCATTCCTGCTCCCCGCTTTGAAGCCTGACGATGAAATCGCTCAACCCCAGGGAAACGCCACAGAAGTGGCCGAACAACCAACGGGAACCGTTGACGCAGTGAATCCCACGGATCAAAGTCCCATTAAAAATCTTCTGTTGACCTTCTTTGGCAGTTCCGCCCAGGCTCAAAGTGGCGGATCGGGAAGTTTTGGGAGTGAGGAATTGACACTGACCGCGGCTTTCCCTGAAAGTCCTGCTGAGGCGATTGTCTATGAACAGGCAGTTGAAGAGGTCACCAGCGCTGAACAGGCGAAAGCCTTCGCCAGCCAACTGGGCATTGAAGGCGAAGTTTACACAACGCCTTATGAAGGCGGCGGCTACAGCTATCTGGTCACCGATGGGGTTCAGAATGTCACCATTACTAAAACAACCACCTATTTCATTTATAGCTATACCGCCAATACAGGCAGTATTACTTCCATAAATGTCACGCCGCTATCTTTTGAGGAAAGACGTCAAATTGCAGAAACCTTCCTGAAAGAACATGGCTTGCTGAACTTCAACTATCAAGTCAGTGAACCCCTCAGTCAGATTAATCGTGTTGTCTTTACAAGTGTATTGGACGGCTATCCCTTGCTGATAACCGACACCTATAATCCCTTTATTGAAGTCAGATTTGATGATGCAGGAAACATCGAATCCCTGGTTTACCGGTTGAACAAATTCAATCCGATCGGATCCTACCCCCTCCGCAGCGCGCAGGAAGCCTGGAACCTCATACTGGAGAACCCCAACGATAAAAGGGTGCAGTATACGATCACCTCACCGGATAGGCTCATGCCTTTGGAAGTTCCCAACTGGAGCCATGTTTACCCGATTGATCAAAACGTGGATATTTATTCCGGGATCATAGTATATGACTCAGCGGAAACCTCAGGAAAAAAGCTGGTGACCGCGGGGGGGTTCATTCTGGAGGGCGAACTGGACAGCTTAATTGCAGCCAAGGAAAATCCGCCGTCATTGACCGAGGCGCAACTGGAAAAAGTTACTGAAGGTATCATCAGTGAAAAACAAGCCTACGGTTGGGTCTGGTTCTATCATATCTGGGGTCAATCCTATCAGGATGAAAATGGGGCGCGCTACCTGACCGTTGAAGGGTGGGAGATTTCTCCCATGCCTGATGAACGCCTACTTGGTGAATTTACAACGGTAAATCAACAAATAATTTTTATCGATGAAAATGGCCAACGATGGAACATACCCGACCTCCCCGATAGAATTCCTCAGAATGTTCTAATGACCGTGCGTGGGATAAGAGACGAAAATATCGCAGACCGATTTACTTGGTCCTACATAAAAGTCGAACCGATTGAGGACACAACCTCGCAAGGTGGGGGCGGAGGCGGTGGCGGCGGCCCAATGGAATTCTCTCCTGAGTCCGGTGCCACTTCTGAACCAACGCCTGAACCCTTACCGATGGCTTACGAAGTCGGCGAGCAAATTGATAGCCTGGTCGGGACGCTCACCATGCAGCGGATAGTCAAGAGCGATGGCAGTAAAGTGACCCAGGCGTATCTGGGCGGCTACCTGCCGGATGATCCTGATACGTATCAGACCTATCAACTGCTGGATGAGGATTTATCGGCTTTGGAAAGTCTCAACATGTTGCACCTGAGGGTTTGGGGCACCTTCACCCTGACGGAGGACGGATTAGCCGCCATCCAACTGCAACGCTTCGAAAAAGCCTATCCCGAGGAAAAGGTTCAGGCCTGGCTGGGTCACCATCAGGTGATTGAAATGGGCGGACAGCTTGTCCTCCAGTTCACCGACAGCCTCACCGGGCAGCAATACATTCTCTCCCGGTCCCTGGATATGCCTGCTGAATACATCACAGACCCTTTCAACGGCGCACAGTGTATCATCGAAGGAGTCCTCTCCCAGGATACCTATGCAGGATTACCCATGATTTCAGATTTCACCGGATCGATCGCTGTGGGCGTGACAGACCTGAGCGGTTACACCATTCAAAGTACCCAAATCTACGATCAACCTGAAATGCCAACGACTTTTACTGAACAGGTCACCGACGGCATCCATATCGATTCGGTTGAACTGGTGTACTTCGCTTACGATCTGACCCGTGGCGGTGGTGGACTACAAATCAGCGAGAGTCCCATCCGCTTCGTTCAGCCGGTTTGGCGATTCAGCGGGACACTCAGCAATGGTCAGATAGTGGAAATACTGGTTCAGGCTGTTACGGATGAATATCTGCATTAAGCATCGATAAGTGAACGATAATCATCACAAATGGACCTCTGACAACCATAAATATCTGAACTTTAAAACATCTGCTCTGGCAAGCCAGAGCAGATGTTTTTGATATATGATAGGGATAACTGCAAAATCCGGCTGATGCCGCA